>JBATLA010000783.1:0-7826 GCA_049669945.1 Polyangiales bacterium
CCGCAAGGACGCGTTGGGCGCGCTCCGGGCGAGCGCCGGTGGGCACGGTGCCTCGCTATCCTTCGTCGCCGGCGATCTTTCAAAGCCTCGCCTGGCGCTCGACGACGCCGCGCTTCGCGCGCTCTCAGAGGCTGGGCACTGTTTTCACATCGCCGCGCTATTCGACATCGAGGCCGACGCAGAGGCTCTCGAGCAGACGAACATCGAAGGCACGAAGCACCTGATCTCTGCGCTGCGGGACGCTCGATTCGACGGGCGTCTCCATCACGTGAGCTCGATCGCCGTCGCCGGCGACTACTCCGACACGTTCAGTGAGTCGATGTTCGATGAGGGCCAAGGCTTTCCGCACCCCTATCACCGGAGCAAGTACGAGTCGGAAAAGCTCGTGAGAGAGTCGGGCTTCGACTATCGGGTCTACCGTCCGAGCTCCGTAGCCGGCGATTCGAAGACCGGAGCCATCGACAAGATCGATGGGATGTACTTCAGCTTCGGCGCCATCAAGAGGCTCGCGTACGCCCTCCCCGCGTGGATTCGCCTGCCTGCTCCACGCATCCGGGGAGCCTTCAACGTCGTTCCGGTGGACTACGTCGCGAACGCGATGGTGCACATCGCGCTGTCGGACGCCAAGCCGCGCGTATTTCACCTCGTCGACCCGAAGCCACCGTCGTTGGCCAAGATGACCAACATCTTGCTCGAGGCAGCGGGCGGCCCCCGTTTGGGCCCGTCCATCGACCTCGGCAAGCTGCCCGGTGCGAAGAAGACCGCCGGACTCGTTTCGATGTTGCCAAGCGTCCGGGAACTGAGTGATGCCCTGTTGCGGGACCTCGGCCTGCCGTCCGGGGCCCTCGGCGTGATGAACGTCAAGGCGCGCTTCGAAGACGGTAACACCCAAGCTGCGCTGGCCGGGAGCGACGTGAGTTGCCCGCCCCTCCGGAGCTATGCGAAGACGCTCTACCGCTACTATGAAGACCACCTCGACCCGGCGGCCAATCGCCCCGAGCGGTACCGCGCCGCGCTCGCTGCAAAGACCGTACTCATCACTGGCTCGTCTCGCGGTGTCGGCCATGCGGCCGCGCTACTCGCTGCGGAAGCTGGGGCAACGGTCTTGCTGGTCGCACGCGACGCCGAAAGACTCGAGGGCGTCGCGCAGGAAATACACGCCGCCGGCGGCAACGCCCATTGCTACCCGACCGACCTGTCTTCGTTCGACCAAGTCGACGCGCTCGCAGAAACCGTGTTGGCGCAGCACGGCGGCGTCGACGTACTGATTCACAACGCGGCACGCTCAATTCGTCGACCGGCCTCCCTATCCGTCGATCGCTTCCACGACTTCGAGCGGACGATGGCGCTGAACTACTTCGCCCCGGTGCGGCTCACGCTCCGGCTGCTCAGCTCGCTGCGAGAGCGACACGGCTCAATCTCGCACGTACTCACGCAGGGCGTACTCATACCGACGCCGTTCTTTCCGGCCTACACGGCGACGAAGGCCGCGCTCGACGCCTTTGGCGACTCGCTCGCGGCCGAGTTACAGCACGAGGGCCTTCACGTGTGCTCGGTGTACTTGCCGCTGGTGAAGACCGACATGATCGGGCCGACGGAAGAGTATGCGGGCCTCAAAGACGTCATGACGCCCTACCACGCCGCCCTTCTCATCCTCGACGGGGTCGTCGACCGGAAGCGTCGCATGATGCCGGCGATCACCAAGTACTTCGCGTTCAGCAACCGGATGATGCCCGCAACGACGACGCGCTTTCTCAACATCATCCAACGAACCTTCCCGATGGGCGGCGCGCAGAGCGAGTTCCCGATGGAAAAGGCACTCATCACCGGCGCCCTCGGCGGAAGCCCCATCTGAGCCGCTTGGTCTTTGTGATCTTCCTTACATTTGGCTACCTGGGCAAAGCTCCGGGCTGGCCCGATTGTGGAAACCGCAGGCCTCGGGATGGTAGCGTCGGGCCCCGTCGTCCCGATTCCCAGGAGGAGCACATGCCGGGCATGCGTTCGATGACAAGGTTCGCGTTTCTTCTTGCCGGTACGTTGATGGTCACCGGCTGTTCGACCGGCTCCCCCTCGGGTGAAAGCGGGTCGCTCGACGTGAGCCTGCAGCTCGAAGGCGACGTCACGATCCGCGAAGTCGCCTGGGTGATTACCGCGGAAGACATGGAACCCATGGGCGGCACGATCAACACGAGCGCGCCCGGTGCGACCGCATCGGTCGAGGTGTTCGGGCTCCCGCCGGGCGACGGCTACACCATCACGATGGCGGCCACCTCGGTCGATGGCGAAACCTCCTGCGGCGGCTCGGCCGACTTCGAGGTTGGAATCGGGTTCAGCACCACGTTGATGGTGATGTTGAACTGCAAGCCGGCGGAAGAGCTCGGCGGCGTCCGGGTGAACGGCAAGCTCAACGTCTGCACCGATCTCGTGAAGGTGACGGTCTCGCCGCTTCAAACGTCGGTGGGCAACGAGATCGCCCTTTCGGCCCTGGGCGAGGACTACGAGGGAGACGAGTTCGAATACTCGTGGGAGAGCACCGGCGGCTCGATCGACGATCCGAGCGCAGCCGACACCGTCTACACCTGCGAAGAAGTCGGCAACCACGAGATCCGGATCACCGTTTCCGACGATGGCTTCGACGAGTGCAACTGCGATTGGACCGTCGCGATCACCTGCGTCGACGGATCCGGCAACGAGTGTGAAGTCGACGACGACTGCGAAAGCGGCGAGATCTGCGTCGACGGCGCGTGCGTGCCCGACCTCGAGTGCACCGAAGACGCCGACTGCGACGATGGCGACCTCTGCACGGACGACGTCTGTGAGCAAGGCGTATGCGGCGCGACAGACGTCCAGTGCACGGACGACAACGAGTGCACGGCCGGCGCCTGCAACCCCGACACCGGCGAGTGCGACTTCAGCAACATCGAGGACGGCACCGAGTGCGACGAGGGCAACGGCGCCTGCATGGCGGGTGAGTGCAAGACCAACGAGCTCCTGGGCAACGAGTTCGTCGTCGTCTTCGGAGAGAACTACGTCTGCGACCTGGGGCCAGATATTTGCGGCCCACAGCCGAGCCGAACGTCACCAGAGCTCACCCTCTTCCTGTCCGGTCCGAAGGCCACGGAAGGCGTTGTGTCGATTCTCAGCAGCGGCTTCACAGCGCCGTTCGAGATCACCCCGGGAACGGTCACCACGGTCACCCTCCCCGAGGCCTCTGAGCTGCGCTCGTCGGATATCGTCGAGTCCGAGGTGGCCGTGCGCATCGCGGCCGAAGAGCAGATCAACGCGTACGGGCTCAACCGCATCGTTCAGACGACCGACGCGTTCGCGGCTCTTCCAACCGAAGGTCTCGGTCAGCGGTACCGTGTCATGGCGTGGCCCGGCTCCATCAACGGTCCGTCTCAGCTCGCCATCGCGGCGATCGCCCCGGACGGCGACATGAGCACGATGACCGATGTGACGATCACCCCGTCCGATGACGCCGGAAGCCGGGCGGCCGGCGTTGCCTACACGATCAGCCTGGGTCCATTCGATGCGTATCAGCTCCAGTCCGACGGAGACCTCACCGGCACCCTGATCGAGGCTGACCAGCCCATCGCGGTGTTTGGTGGCAACCGCTGCGGCAATGTCCCAGGCCCAAACACCGGATACTGCGATCACCTGGTCGAGCAACTGCCTCCGACCTCCTCGTGGGGCTCGGAGGTACTGACGGTACCCCTTGCATCACGGGGCTTCGGCGACACATTCGTGATCCTCGCCGACCAGGCGCAGACGACCGTCGCGATCCAGGGCGAGTCCGCCGAGAGCTTCACGCTCGGCGCAGGTGAGTCCGCGCAGCGGCTTCTCGGCGGCAGCCACCTCATCACGGCAGACGGCCCGATCCTCGTGTCGCACTACTCGAACGGTACCGAATGGGACGGCGTGACGTCGGATCCGTTCATGATGCTGATCCCCACCGCAACGCAGTTCGTGCGGGGATACACCTTCGCCACGCCCGGCATGGGCTTCCCCGACAACTTCGCCAACATCGTGGCACTCTCGAGCGATGCATCCGCGGGGGATGTCCTTCTCGACGGTGTATCCGTGGCGCCCGGCGCGTTCACCGAGCTCACGGGAACGGTCTACTCGGCAGCACAGATTTCAATCGCGGTCGGCACGCACACGCTCGAAGCGCCCAACCCGCTGGGGCTCTACGTCTACGGCTACGCGGATTTCGACTCGTACGGTTATCCCGGCGGCTTCTCCATCGCGATCGCTCCCTAGCGCGAACCTGGGTCGATCCGGATGAGGTGCTCGGGCTGCATCGGATCGGTCGTCACCGACAGAATCCCGGTCTCGGGGTCAAACTCGCTCGACCACGCATCGGGGGGATCGCTGACGCTCACCGTCCATCCGCCCGGATAGACGCGCGCCTCGGGAATGTAGATCTCCGTCGGACCCTCGACGCCCGCGCGTTCCGCAAACCTCAGCGTGAACACACGGAGCGCGGGCTGGTACCCGTATTCGATCGGGTCGCCTGCGACGCGCTGAGGGTACACGCGGACGAGATCGAGTATGTCCCCGGGCTCACGCCCAGCGCTAAACGCATCGAAGAAACTGTCCGACACCCAGCGCATCCAACCACTTCCGAGCCGATCGGCCATGCTGAGCACATCGCGGTGGTAGTCGGGAGGGCCTTCGCCAAGCTCACCGATGACGATCGGGCCCGGGTGGCGTTCCTCGAGCTCTTCCGTTCGGTTCTTTTCCCACTCTTCGATCGCTTGGGGCCCCATGTAGCCGTCGCCGAGGAACACGGATGGATCGTAGAGGTGGGGGGCGTAGACCAGCCGACGGCCGGCTTCTCTCGGGTCGTCTACGAAACCCAAGTTGGACGGCCCGCCGCGGTTGACCATGAACGCGGTCGGTTCGTAGAAGACGTATCCGTCCTGATCGACCGCCCGCACCCGCGCAACGAACCGATCGTAGAACGCCGGCAAGACCGTGCGTTCGAATTCCGAGCTAGCCATCGAGCCCTCGTGCGGCTCGTTCATCAAGTCGTAGCCGAGAACCGCAGGATGGTCGTGAAACCGTTCGATCACCGTCAGCCAGGCACCGATGTAAGCCTCCTGCAGATCGGCGTGCGTGCCTTCGTAATCCCAGAAGTTGTCGAACGCGCGCTCGACGGCAGGCTCGAAGTAGTTGGCCCACCAGACGTCCTGTTGCTCGAACGGGATGCCGTCGGTGCGTACTGCCCACTCCGGCGCTCCGTCGCAGCAGAAGAACTGAGCGTAGACGTCCTGATGCATGTCGAGGATCACGAAGACGCCAGCCTCGCCGTACCAGTCGAGGCGCTCGCCGAGCCGATCCAGATACGCCTCGTCGTACACGCCGGGCTCGGGCTCGATCGCGTCCCAGAAGATGAGATGACGGGCGACGTTGAAGCCCCAGGTGTCGGCCATGTGGGCGACGAACTCGCGAGTGGTGCGCCCAACGCGGAGGGGGTCCGACTTGGCGTCGTTGGCGACGTTGAGCCCGTGAAGAATGAGCGCTCGGCTCTTATCGTCACGAATGAAGCGCGCGCTCGGAGCGGGGGTTCCGCCCGCACCGCCTTGCCCGCCGTCGCCACCACCACCGCCACCTGTCCCCGGCTCCACGAGCAACAATGGTTCTCGGCAGCCGGTCAAGAGCAGGCAGACCGCTGCAACCATGCCGAGGAACGGGCGCCGAACCGAGTCGAAGCTCACGGCTTTGCGCCGAACAGGCGCGAGAAGAGACCCTCGCCGCGAGACTTTCGGAGAAGCCACTGCGCCTTCTTGGCAAGCGCCGGCCCAGACAGGGCCCCTACGCGAACGTCCAGGATCTCTCCGTTGTGGACGAACAACAGGGTCGGCACGGCGTGGATGTTGAAAGGTTGGGCCAACTGCGCCTGGGTTGCGGTGTTGATGCGAACAAACCGAATGGGCTCCTCCGCGAGCTCGCCTGCGAGCGCCTCGAACGCCGGAGCCATGGCTTTGCAGGGTCCGCACGTCGGTGACCAGAAGTCGAGGATCGCGGGCCCACCGTCTTCGCTCATCAGATCTTCGAGGTCGGTCATGCTGACGAGCTCTTCACTGTGCTGCATGCCGATATGGTACCATCCATCGGTGCTCGAGCTATCGAACTTGACAAAAATATCGGCGACCGAGCGACGCATCTTTGCCGAGCACCGGGCGCATTCTCAGGTACGCTCCCGCAGGTGATGACCTGGTACACCGGCGACGCCACGTACGACACGATCCTCACGTTCGCGTTTGGCTTGGTCGTACTCGTCTTCATCGGCGCCGCGTTCATGAAGAGCCCCTATGGACGCTTCGCGTCGGACAGATGGGGAGTCAACCTCAGCCCGCGCCTCGGGTGGTTTCTGATGGAGCTTCCGGCGACCGTGAGCTTCGTGTTCTTCTACTTTCAAGGACGCCATCGTTTCGACATCGTCCCGCTGTTCTTTCTGCTCGTATGGCTCATCCACTACGGCAATCGGGGGTTCGTATTCCCTTATTTGATCCGGAGCCCGAAGGGCGCCACCGCATCGTTCAGCATCACCATCGTCTTGATGGGCTGGCTCGTGACGACACTTCATGGGTACCTGAACGCGGTGTTCATCAGCGACCTCGGAACGCACTTCACCCTTGACTGGTTTTCGGACCCACGATTCATCGTGGGCATCGCGCTCTACTACGCTTCGTTCGCCCTCAACGTCCACTCGGACGCGATCATCCGGAGACTACGCAGCCACGACGAGGTCGAGCGTGGCGAAAAGGTGTACCGAATCCCGAAGGGCGGGCTCTTTCGCTTCGTGACGAACCCCTCCTATCTCACCGAAATCACCGCGTTCGCCGGTTTCGCCATCGCGACTTGGTCACTGGGCGCGACGTTCATCCTGCTCATCACCATCGGGAACCTGGTGCCCCGCGCGTTTCAAACGCATCGGTGGTATCGGGAAAAGTTCCCGGACTATCCGACGGAGCGCCGCGCGCTCATCCCCTTCGTCATCTGAGCACGACTCACTCCGCGGCTTTGACGAGGATCTGCACCGGCTTGGCAGCCGGCACGGGTGCGGGTGCGGGTGCGGGTGCGACGATTTCACGGGCTCGCCGACTCGCGATCAGCGCCCTGAAGTACGCCCGCGCGTCTTCCATGATGACGAAATTGCAGGGGACGATCAGCAGCATGATGAAGGTGGCAAACAACACCCCGAAGCCAAGCGAGATCGCCATGGGCACCAAGAAGCGGGCTTGGAAGGACGACTCGAGGATCATGGGCGCGAGGCCGAAGAACGTCGTGACCGACGTGAGGAAAATCGGTCGAAAACGCCGTCTGCACGCTGCTACGACAGCGTCGAGAAGCGCCATCCCGGATTCTCGATTGCGATTGATCGACACGATGAGGAGCACCGAGTCGTTACACACGACGCCGGAAAGCGCGACGATACCCATGAAACTGACGAGGCTGAGCTCGTAGCCCATGAACACATGGCCCCAGACGGCACCGACCATGCCAAACGGGATCGCGGACATCACCAAGAGGGGTTGGGAATAGCTCTGAAAGGCGATCGCCAAGATCGAGAACATCACGATGTGGGCCAAGAAGAAGCCGATGCCCAGGGAGCCGAGCGCGTCCGCCTGCTCGGCCATCTCCCCGCCTAAACCAAACTCGAGACCAGGGACGTCGGAGAGCAGCTGGGCCGCCTCGAGCTTCCGGATGTTCGAGACGATCGAGTTGGCGTTGGCGTCCTTGGTGGCGAGGTCGGCAGTGACGTGGATGCTTCGGCGCCCGTCTACTCGATTGATGGCGGTATAGGCTCGACCGCGCTC
>JBATLA010000784.1:0-3642 GCA_049669945.1 Polyangiales bacterium
ACTCACGACCGCGCGTCCGAGGTCGAACAAGCCAAGCGGTCCAGCAGGGCGCTCGTCGTCCGAGGGCGTCAGCAGCCCGCCGAGCGCGACGCCGTAGTCCGCGGGGGCATGTCGAGTCATCCGGATCGCGGTGAGCAGGAAGAGCGCAGCCACGACCAGGTGCACGTACTGTCCGATCCCGGCGACCCCCTGCAGGCGCGTCACACCAAACACGGCGACGCACACCAGGGCGTACACCCCGAGGATCTGTCTCAGTGATGCTCGCGCATGATGCATCGCGCCACAACTACAGCGGCCGGAGCCGCTTGCCAAGAACCAGGCGACGCCTACACTCCCTACCAATTCGCAAGGCAGGCGAGCCCAGGTGAGACGCGGCGGTGATTTCCGAAGACAAGATTGCTGAGATCCGCGAGCGCACTCCCATCGCTGACGTCATCGGCAATTTCGTCGCGCTGAAGAAGTCGGGCAACAGCCTCAAGGGGCTCTGCCCATTCCACAACGAGAAGTCACCTTCGTTCTACGTACACCCGAACCGGGGCTTCTATCACTGCTTCGGGTGCAAAGCGTCGGGTGATGTCTTCTCGTTCCTGATGCACGTCGAGGGCAAGACCTTCCCCGAGGTGGCCCGGGACCTCGCGGAACAAACGGGCGTGGAGCTTCCCGTCTACGACCCTCAGCGCGAGGCGGAATTTCAGCGCAACAAGAAGCAGTCCGAGCGATTGGCATCCCTCATGGAGAAGGCCACGGAGTACTACGGCGCGCAGCTTCACGAGCATCCCGATGCTGGCATCGCGCGTGCCGAGTACGCGGAACGTGGCATCTCTGAGGAGTGGGCCCGGAAGTTCCGTCTCGGTTATGCGCCGCATGGTTGGGATTCGCTCGCTCGCTTCTTCGAGCGCGCGGGTGCGTCACCGTCCGACGCGGAAGCCGTTGGACTGATCGTGCCGCGTCGCTCCGGCCGCGGGCACTACGATCGGTTCCGACATCGTTTGATGTTTCCGGTGACCGATGTGCACGGTCGGGTCGTCGCGTTCAGCGGCCGCGCGTTGGCGCCCGTGCCTTCGATGGAGCAGCAGAACGAGCCGCCCGCGAAGTACCTCAACAGCCCTGAGAACGCGCTCTATCACAAGGGCGAGATCCTCTACGGTTTGCACGAAGGCCGTGTGGAGATTCGGCGAGAAGACGCCGTCGTGGTGTGCGAGGGCAACTTCGACTTGGTCGCGCTTCATCAAGCGGGCTTTCAAAATGCCCTGGCGCCGATGGGCACCGCGTTCACCGAAGCGCACGCCAAGCTGATCAAGCGCTTCGCGCAGAAGGTCACGCTCTTGTTCGACGGCGACAACGCAGGTCGCAAGGCGGTGCGCGAAGCGTACGCTGTCGTCACCAAGGCAGGGTTGTCCGCGCATGTCGTGAACCTGCCGCAGGGCTCGGACCCCGACAGTTTCTTGAGAGAGCAAGGCGCTGAATCGCTACGCACGCGAATCGTGAGCGCGCCCACCATAATCGAACATTTAATAGATGACGCAGCGGGGAACGTGGAACCGAACCCGCACGCAAAGGCCGATGCGATCGCCAAACTTGGTCCGATTCTTGCCAAGGTTGAAAGTCCGATCGAGCGCGGCCTCTACGTCGAACGCGTTGCACGCAAATTCGGCGTTACAGACGTAGGTTTGGTGAAGCGCGAGCTTCGACGTGGACTCGGTCGAAGCAAAGAGCGAGCACCCGCCCGTCGTGACGCAGTGCAGCAGGATATTGCACCGCCAGTGTCGGAGTTACAGTCGAAGTTGATTTCGGTTTTGATCGACCAACCGGCGTTGATCCATCACGAGGGCGTGGACAACTTACCGCAGCTTTTGACGAGCCCTGATCTTCGCGCCATCTTTGATGCCATCTTGCGGATGGTGGATAGGCAGGGATCGTTCGACGTCACGGCATTGCTCGACGAGTTGCATGACAACCAACTCAGGCCGTGGCTGGAAGCGAAGTTGGCGGTGCAACAGCACAGCCTGGCCGAGGCGCGTCAAATTCTCGACGATGGCCTGCCCCTTCTCGAACGCAAAAACATCGAACAAGAATTGCCCCGTTTGCAACAGCGTATCGTCGAAGCGCGCCGAGTCGGCGATGACGCGTTGGCAGCAGGGCTCACCCGCGAGTTTGTGGAGCTGACACGCAGCGCACACAAGCTCAAAGCGAACGCGAAGCAGAGGTAAAAGATGGCTGGCAAGAGCTCAGTACGTAGCGGGGGATCGACCGAATCGAAATTCAAGTCTGAACCGGTGTCGCGGGTGGTTCCCAAGCTCAAGGGTCGCGAACGCAAGGAGGTTCAAGTTCTTCTCGAGCGCGGACGGGTGCAAGGCCACCTGACTTACGACGAGCTCAACGAAGCATTGCCGCCAGACATGGTCACGTCCGACCAAATCGACGACCTGATGGTGTGGCTCAAGAGCGAAGACATCGACGTGGTCGACGGCGCGCCCGAAGGTCAGAGCCGAACGAGTGAAGTTCCCGTAGCTGCGACACGCAGCTCGACTCGACGTCCGTCGGCGATTCCGCCGCCCGCCGACGATGGGTACGCTCAGAAGTCGAATGACCCGGTTCGCATGTACCTCCGGAAGATGGGCTCGGTGTCGCTTCTCACGCGTGAGGGCGAGGTCGAGATCGCCAAGCGCATCGAAGAGGGTGAAGCCAAGATTTTCAACGTGATTCTCAACTCCCGCGTCGGTGTCTCCGAGATTCTGGAGATCGGCGAGAACCTCAGAAAGGGCAAGCTTCGCGTCAAGGACGTCGTTCGCGACTTGGACAAGGAAGAAGAGGTCGATTTCGAGGGGGCGAAGGTTCGCGCGCTCAAGCTCTTCGACAAGGTCAAACGCATCGAGTCTTCCATGACGAAGGTTCACAACGAGCTCGATACCAAGCGCCGAGTCTCGGAGCGGAGCAAGAAGCAGTTCAACGCTCAACTCGACAAGCACCTCGACGAGAGGATCTCGCTTTTGCGTGAGCTCAACCTCACCAAGAAGCAGATCGACCGTGTGGTAGGGCGCATCAAGGGTTACATCCGACGGGTTGAGCGAGCCGAGCGCGAGATGAACGAAGCCGAAGCGCGCGTTGGCGGGCTGAAGTTCAAAGACATGAAGCGCGTGGTGCGCGACATGCAGGAGAGCAAGTCCGTGGAGAAGCGCGTCTTGCGCAGATACGGCTCGGAGGAACAGATCCTCCTTTCCGAGGAGCACATCCGCGACGCGCAGAAGTCCGTCGTCGAGGTTGAAGACGACATGGGCCAGCCGGTCGAGCAGCTCCGAGACACCTACCGTTCGCTTGCTGAGGGCGAGCGACAGACGGAGCGTGCGAAGGCCGAGCTCGTCGAAGCCAACCTGCGCCTCGTCGTTTCCATCGCCAAGAAGTACACCAACCGCGGCCTGCAGTTCCTCGACTTGATCCAGGAAGGCAACATCGGCTTGATGAAGGCGGTCGACAAGTTCGAATACCGCCGCGGCTACAAGTTCTCCACCTATGCGACGTGGTGGATCCGCCAGGCCATCACCCGGGCGATCGCCGATCAGGCCCGAACGATCCGAATTCCGGTCCACATGATCGAGACGATCAACAAACTCATCCGCACCTCGCGGTACCTGGTGCAGGAGC
>JBATLA010000785.1:0-2475 GCA_049669945.1 Polyangiales bacterium
GGTCGCGCAGCTCCTTTGCTGCGCGTATCAGCCTACCGACAACAGCGGCGAGGTGACGCGAAGCGCGGCAACCGCCGTAGCCGAAGCGCTCGGGGCGACGTTCTACATCCTCGATGTGCAAGACATCGTCGACTCCTACGAACGGCTGATCAGCGACGCGGTGGGTCGACCTCTGACATGGGAAGAGGACGACATCACTCTGCAAAACATCCAGGCTCGTGCCCGCGGGCCGAGCGTATGGATGCTTGCCAACATGCGCGGGGCACTGCTGCTGTCGACGAGTAATCGCTCGGAGGCTGCCGTCGGGTATGCGACGATGGACGGAGACACCTGTGGCGGTCTCAGCCCCATTGCCGGCATCGACAAGGCGTTCCTGCGCCATTGGCTTCGCTGGCTCGAAACGGATGGACCTGTGGGCATGCAACCCATTCCGGCGCTCCATGCGGTCAACATCCAAACGCCGACCGCCGAGCTCCGTCCCAAGGGCAGCGAGCAGACCGACGAAGGGGACCTGATGCCCTACCCCGTGCTCGATGTCATCGAACGTCTTGCGATCGGCGACAAGCTACCCCCCGCGGACTGCTTGGAGATTTTGAAGAGTGAGTTCGGGGATCAGGACGAAGACACCCTCCGCGACTGGGTCAGGCGCTTCTTCCAGCTTTGGTCGCGCAACCAATGGAAGCGCGAGCGCTACGCGCCGTCGTTTCACGTCGACGACAAGAACCTCGACCCGAAGACCTGGTGCCGTTTCCCGATTCTGTCGGGCGGGTTCGCGCGCGAGCTGTCTGAGCTCTAGGCCACAGTCGCAACCATCCGCTCGATCTCTTCGCGAACGACGGCGGGATGCTCCATCGCCAGGAAGTGCGTGGCATCGTCCAAGACGAGCAACCGCGTGCCTGGCTGGCGCTTCATGAACGCCTCGCGCGAGGCACGGGAAAAAGGCGGGCCATCACTGTCGCGGGTGATCAGGGTGATCGGGCACCGAACCTTACGAAGGGGGCGGTAAGGGTTGGTCGTCGAGGCCGCGAACGTTCGGCTCTCCCAAGCGCGATCACAGCTCAGCCGGACCCCTCCTTCGCTTGGGATGGTGCCGCCGTCCACGTAGGCTTCAATCCAGGAGCGGGGCCAGGTCCGAAACGGCCCCTTCCCGACGAAGTTCTCGACCGCGGCCTCTTTGGACGGAAAGTCCATTCGCCGCTTGGCCGCGAGCTGGGAAATGGTAATCAGGCGTCCGGACTGCCCGAAGAACCGAGCAGCCGCGGCTAGAAGCACGTGTGTTGGCGGAACGATGACCGGATCGACGAGTACGAGCCCCCGCACCAAGTCCGGCCGCTCCGCCGCAAGCTCCATGCTGACCGTGGCGCCCATCGAATGCCCGGCAAGCATGGTCGGGCCAGGCAGCGTCTCGACGAACGCCTCCAGATCCCGGCGGAACGGCGTCCACGATCGAAGTTGCTTCGGATCGGCGGGCGCCTTGGTGAAGCCGTGGCCGCGCGCATCCATCGCGTACACGTCGAGCGCTGGGTGGAGCGCACCATAGAGCTCCCGGTATGCCTCCGCGTTGAACCCGGTGGCGTGCAAGAAGTGAATCGTCCCGCGACACGTGCCGCTCGATTCGCGGTGGAGAACCGAAAAATCCCCGAACTGTTCGCGACGAATGGGCTGCACGACTACTTCGTCGGGGTCACTCGCTTGAACACACGGGCGACGATACCGTCCGTCGTCGCCGGCATCAGGCGTTTGAGTGCGTCCGCCACACGCGCCTCTTTGGTAATCAGAACGCGCGGAGAGTTGTATTCGATGGCCTTGACGATTCGCGCGGCGACGACATCGGGCGTGGTGCCGAGGCGATCGAACAGGCGTTGAGTGGAGTCGCGGAGCTCGGCGTGCGTGTCGGTCACGAGTCGGGCGTTCTGAATGATGTTGGTCTTGATCGCGCCGGGGTGGACCGAGGTGACGCCAACGTTGTCTTCAGCCAGCTCGGCACGCAACGACTCACTGAAGCCGCGCACAGCGAACTTGCTGGCGACGTAGCTCGTCTGAAGCGGCGGCGCGATGATGCCAAATACGCTCGAAAGATTGACGATGTGTCCTTCGCCCGAAGCCTTCAGGTGCGGGAGGAAGTACTTGCAACCGTAGATCACCCCCCAGAGGTTGACGCCGAGAATCCACTCGAGGTCCTCGATGTCATGCTCCTCGAATGAGGCGTAGACCGTCACACCTGCGTTGTTGACTAGAATGTGCGCTTCGCCGTGTGTTTTGATGACGTCTGACGCGAACTGTTCGACCTGCGCACGATCGGAAACGTCTACGGCGTGGCCGCTGACCGTCGCGCCCGCCGTTTCGAGCTCGTGCCGGACGCTCTCGAGCGCTGCCTCGTTGTTGTCGCAAATCGCAAGTCGGCACCCCTTGTCGGCCAACGCGATGGCGGTTTCCTTGCCGATGCCGTGACCTGCACCCGTCACGACCGCAACC
>JBATLA010000786.1:0-6366 GCA_049669945.1 Polyangiales bacterium
GCGTACGCCACGTTGCTGAACTGGCCGCTCACCCGCCAGCCATCGCCGTCGGGCTTGGCAAGCGCCGAAGGCCTGAGCGGATCGCGGCTGCCCGAATCGACGAGCGCCGGCGTCATGATGATCCGCCCTTGGGCAATCCCGCCGAGAAAGCGATCCTTTTGCTCCGGCGTCCCAAACTCGGCGAGCGGCAGGGCGCCGGAGACGAGCGTTTCGATCGCCGGGATGGGCGCCACGGTTCGCCCCACCTGCTGGAGCAGCAAACAGAGCTCCGTCAGCCCCATGCCCGCGCCCCCATACTCCTCGGGAATCGCGAGCCCGAGCATCTCCGATGCGGCGAGCTGCGCCCAAGCGCGCTCGTGGAACCACACGCCCTCTTTGGCGAGCGCTTTCAGCGAGTCGTCGTTCACGATGTCCGTGAGCACCTGCTTGACGAGGTCGCGGATGCTGTTCTGATCTTCGGTGAAAGAAAAATCCATCAAGTCCCTCGTCAGCGCCGTCCGAGTCGCGGCATGCGAAGCCCGGCCTGGCAGATGATGTCCCGCTGGACCTCGTTGGTGCCGCCCCCAAACGTCAGAACGAGCGACATGCGGTAGTACTTCTCGAGCCGCCCGCGAAGCAGGGCCCCTTCGGAGCTGTGATGAAGAATGCCGGCCGCGCCGTGCACCTCCATCAAGAGCCGAGAGCCCTCGACGTAGAACTCGGAGCCGAACACCTTGATCGTGGACGCGTCGGCTGGCGAAAGCGTGTCGGCCGCGATCCCCCAGGCCTGCTGCCAATTCAAGAGCTTGAGCACCTCGAGCTTCGCGTAGACGCGGGCCAAGTTGGTCTTCACCCATGGCAAGTCGATGACCATGCCGTTGTCGCCGTTGGGGGTCTTCTTCGCCCACTCCACCGTCTGCGTGTAGATCTTCTCGAGCGGGCCAACCGAACAAAGCGCGACGCGCTCGTGGTTGAGCTGGGTCGTGATCAAATGCCAGCCCTTGTTCTCCCCGCCGACGAGGTTCCCAACCGGCACCCGAACGTTGTCGTAGTAGACGGCATGCACGTTGTTTTCACCGAGCGCGTGCATCGGGGTGATCTGGACGCCCTCCGCGTCTGCCGGCACGATGATGATCGAGATCCCCTTGTGGGGCGGCGCATCAGCGTCCGTGCGGCACGCGAGCCACATGTAGTCCGCGTGGTCCGCGAGGCTCGTCCAGATCTTCTGCCCGTTGATCAGGTAATCGTCGCCGTCACGAACCGCGCTGGTCTGGAGTGAAGCCAGGTCGGTCCCGGACCCCGGCTCGGTGTATCCGATCGAAAAGTGGCACTTGCCTTCGAGGATCTTCGGCGGGTACTTCGCCTTCTGCTCGTCCGTGCCGAACTTCAGCAAGGTCGGTCCAACGGTATTGAGGGTGAGAATCGGCACCGGGAAGCCGGCGCGCTGCACCTCGTCGAAGAAGATGAACTGCTCGATAGGGCCACGACCCTGGCCGCCGTGCTCCTTCGGCCAGCCGATGCCGAGCCAGCCGTCGGCGCCGAGCTGCTGCATCGCCTTGTGATAGAGGGGCCCGCCGCCTTCGAGCTCGTCGAGCTCGGCGAGGAGCTCGTCGTCGATCAGGCGGGCGAAATAGGCGCGCAGCTCGTCGCGCAGCGCTGTTTGTTCGGGGGTGTAGTCGAAGTACATGGCCTCACGCTCTTCGACGCCAGGGTCGAAGTGAAACGTGTTCTAGTTTGCCCGGCCGCCGATGACAAGTGAACGGGCCCCCAAACACGAAAAAAGCCGGCTCCAAGAGAGCCGGCTTCCTCCAACAAAGCAATGCGCTTTCGGGGAACTAGTGGTCGAGATGCTTTTTGGCGTCGTCGGCTGCAGTCTTGGCGTCTTTCTCGGCTTCGGCAGCAGCGGCAGCGGCCTTGTCCTTGGCCTCGACAGCGGCTTCCTTGGCGTCTTCCGCCGCTTCCTTGGCGGCTTCCTTCACCTCGCCGGCAGCTTCCTTCACCTCTTCGACGGCGTCAGCAGCGGCTTCCTTCGCGCCCTCGACGGCCTTGTCGGCTTCCTCGGCGGCTTCTTCCGCGGCTTCTTCCGCGACTTCCGCAGCCTCGCCGGCGGCCTCAGCCGCTTCTTCCGCAGCAGCGGCTGTCTCGTCGGCGGCCTCCTCGGCCTTCTTGCAACCCATCATGGCCGCGCACAAAGCGAGCGCGAGACCCAATCGAAAAATGGTCTTGGTCATAGTGATTCTTCTCCCTTGGTAAACGCGGGGGCTCACCACTACACCCACAACACCCCGCCTCTCGGCTCTGGACTAGCCGTTCTGACGTATCGCGTCAAACACGTCACACACATGAGCGCACCTGCTGACAAGCCATCCACCGCGCAGTCGGATCGGCTGAACGAGAGGCTCGTGCAGCGTAACCGCCCGCAAGCATGCGCGGAAGCCAGATCCCGAGCCGGGAGACAGTTCTGGTGAGAAGGCATTAATCCAACTGTGCTACCCGTGACAGAGAAATTGTCATTTTCTGTCGCTGCGGTGCTGAGCGTCTAAGACTTCTCGGCTGCGTCCCACACTGGTACAGCTGCAACCGCAATGACCGGAATCCGGCTTGGCTTCGCATCGCTGCTTCTCTTGTTGGCAGCATGCGGTTGGGGAAGCGCAGAAGAGCAGATCACGCTGGGCGACCCGATCGAGTCGACCGGCGTACGTCGAGCCGAGCAGCTGAACGATGGCCGCCGCGCAATGGACAGCGCGCCGTGGCGGTCACGCAGCGCTGCGATCTTCGAGGGCGACCAGGCCTACGTGCTGTTCGACCTCGGTGCAGTGACCCCGATCGAGGCTGCGTACGCGCAAGGCGACAACAACGATCGATTTGTCATCGAGGGTTCGCTCGACGGACACGCGTTTTCGGAGCTCTGGATCGCGCCTCCGGTTGGCGGCGAAGGCCTGCGCGCGCGGTGGCGAAAGGACCTCGGCGGTGCAGCGCGCTTCGTCCGCGTGAGCGCGATCGGAGGCGATCGCTGGATAAGCATCAGCGAGGTGCAGTTGTTCACGGCGACGCCGACGATTTGGCCGCCGCTCATTCGCGTCGATGTCGAGATGACGACCTCTATGTGGGCGCAGCTTGCCCTCCTCGTGTTCGCAGTACTCGCGATTGCGGCCGTCCTATTTCACCGGAACGGGTCAAGGAAATCGGTGGCATTGTGGACATTGGCCGGGGCGGCAGCTGCAGTTGCCGTCTACGGCTTGGTGACGACGTGGCCGGTCGACACCCCGTTCATCAATCTCTCCCGCGCAGTCGCCGCTTCGGTTGCAAGTGCCGTCGTGCTGCGACTCGGGACTCGCCCTGAGCAAGCCCAGCAAGGGCTTTGCACGGCGCTTCTCGGAGCGATGGCCGCGCTCTCGGTGCTGACGTTCTACAACTTCGGCCACCCCCAATTCTACGATGCGGCCCAGCGTAAACCGACATACGTGCACACCTGGGACATGCGCGTCTACTTCCCCGCCGTGAAGTACGTGGACGAGCTCGGTTACGACGGCGTCTATCTCGCCAGCGTCAAGGCATACGC
The DNA here is from genome assembly GCA_049669945.1 of Polyangiales bacterium. Classification (GTDB taxonomy): domain Bacteria; phylum Myxococcota_A; class Polyangia; order Polyangiales; family Houyiibacteriaceae; genus SG8-38. Next base: position 3,542 of record JBATLA010000786.1, read on the forward strand.
CGACGAGGAGCTCGGCGGCTCACTCGAGCCGATCGCGGACACACGACTCCGCGACCTTCGCGACTACGAGATGCGCACCGTGAAGGAGCTCTCGGACGAGATCCATGCCGTGAAGGAGCGCTTCAGCCCGGAACGCTGGGACGAGCTCAAGCGCGACATGGCGTACTTCTGGGAGGCGATGGGCAAGAACGCGTACTTGGACAGCCTCCGCGACCACGGCGGCAACGCGACGCCGGCGTGGTTGCTTCCCGCGTATTGGATCTACCGCTCGGCAGACGCAAAGGAGTCAACGTTCCTCTGGGCTGCGCTGTTGGACCCGCTCTCGTTGTTGCTGTTCTTCGTCGTCGCATGGCGAACGTTCGGCCTTCGGGCCGCGCTGGTGTGCCTCGTCGCGTACGGCGCAGCGACCATCTATCAATTTGGCAGCAATTGGGGTGGATCGACGCTTCGCAACGATTGGATGGTGTTGATCGGTCTCGGCGTGTGCGCGTTGAAGTCGAGGCGCCTCGTGCTTGCCGGCGTGCTCTTGGGGTGGGCGGCGATGATTCGCGCGTTTCCGGCGCTCGCGCTGGCGTTCCTCGCCGCTCCGGTCGGATGGAAGCTATTCGAAGCACTGCGGGCGCCCCCGGGCGATGGCGAAAGGAAGCGGCGCTGGGCAGAGCTGGTGCCTCTGGTCAAGGTTGGCGTTGGTGTCGTTGCGGTAGTCGTTGCGCTCGGCGCGATGTCGACGGCGACCTTCGGCTGGGAGAAGTCGTGGGGCGCGTGGTCGCAGAAGATCTCGATGCACGCGAACCGGCCAAACGTGAATCACCTCGGGCTCACGGCGCTAGTCAGCTTCGACCCGGACAACCTCTGGCACAATCTCCGCAAGCGCGGCGAAGACCCCGAATTGTGGGGCCCGCGAACCGCACAAACGATGAAAGACCGTCGGTGGCTCATCATCGCAGGCATGCTCTTCTACACGGCGCTCGCGGTTGTAGCGTGCCGCCGGTTGAGATTCGCAGACGCCGCGGTGGTCGGGACGATGATGATCCCCATCTATTTCTATCCGTCTAACTACTACCTTCACATCCTATTCATTTGGCCCTTGATGCTCGCCGGGTGGCCGGGCGCCAAACGCGAGAAGGAGTGGTCCGTTCTTGCGGCGACCGTGCTGCTCGCCTGTGCGATCATGTGGTTCGGCTGGTTGATCCCGGGCAACTACGGTCAGTTCTTGTTCTCGAGCGGCGTCCTGCTCGTGACGATCGTTCTGTTGCTCGCGATCCCCATCCGGGGCGAGAGGCGCGGCGCTACTTCCGGAACTGCTTGAAGTCGGGCGCGCGCCTCTCCATGAACGCCGTGAAGGCCTCCATGTTGGCCGGTGATCCCATCAGCTTTTGGAAGCCGTCCATTTCGAGCTTCCGAGCGCGTGCGACGTTGTCACCGTGCATCGACTTCATGATGCGCTTGATCTCGACCAGCGAGTCGATCGGCCATTGCGCCATCTCGCGGGCTTTCTCGAGCGCGGTGGGAAGCAAGGTTTCGTCGGGAAGCACGCGCGTCGCGATCCCGTACTCGAGCGCCTTCTCGGCATCGAAGAACTCCGCCGTGAAAAGAAGCTCGGCGGCCTGCTTGTGGCCGATCATCGCCGGCCCTAGATAGGCGGCGGCGGCTTCGGTCACTAGGCCGAGGCTCGCGAAAGGGAACCGAAGCTTGGTGCTCTGTCCTAGGTAGACGACGTCCGCATGAAAGAGCACTGTGGCGCCAAATCCAATCGCGCAGCCCTTGGCAGCGCAGACGAGTGGCTTCTCGAACGCGCAGATCGCGTCCATCATACGCTCGAAAGGCGGCTCGCCATCCGAGCCCATGTCGATCGCAGCAAGATCGAGCCCCGAGCTGAAGTCGTCGCCAGCCCCCGTAAGCAGCGCGACCGCGACCCTCGGATCCGAGTTGGCCTCCGTGAACGCGTGCCCCAACGCCAGGAACGCCTCCGAGTTGAACGCATTCCGACGCGAAGGCCGGTTCATCGTCAGGGTGAGAACGCCTTCCGGATCGAGGGAAGTGAGAACGAGCGGGTCGGACATGGAGCGGTCGTAGCACACCTTGTCAGCGTCAGCGTCAGTGTCAGAAAGCTCTGCCGCCCTTGTCGCGCAGCAACGCCAGCAAGTTCTTCAATATCAACGGCCTAGTCTCACCACTCTCGAGCGTTGCGGGGTGCAGCAAGTGCACCGGCCGGAAGACGTGCGACGCACCGATGAGCTCGCCGTCCCGACTCCATGCGGTCGTGCTGAACTCCGTGCTCAGATCGCTGTACTCGAAGCGATCGCCTGCTGGGAGCGCGAGCCGGAACTCAGAAGGAAGTCCAGTGAAGAGTCCTTGGCGAACGGAGTGAATGTCGGCGAGGCGCCCGCCCACGCGGTTGTCCAGGGAAGCGGCGCGCGGCGCCCCGAAGAGCTCTGCGACCGGACCAACGGATGCGCCCACGGCAAGCACGGCAGCTCCTTTCCAACAGAGCTCACGCGCCCACTCGCGCAGCCGTTCGCTCTTCGCGGCGTCCGGACGCGTCGCAATGACGGCAAGATTGCCAGGTTCGTGGTGCACGGCTGCCGACGAGAGCAACGGTCCTTCGCCGACTTCGAAACCGTACCGCCGCAGATCGGCTGCGAGGCGAAAAGCCGAACCGTCGTGTACGACCGTCGCTTTCCGCGTCCGCGGCTGAATGCGGGAATCTCGTTTCTGGGCTTGGTTTCTGTTTGTCCGTGCCATCGTCGGGGCTCCACCCCCTCTCACGACGACCTCGGTGATTTAACCACAAAGGCCGCCCCGAGAGGCGGCCTTTGAGCGAC
>JBATLA010000787.1:0-2901 GCA_049669945.1 Polyangiales bacterium
GGTGAGCACGCCGAGCGATGGCACCGTGTTGCCGTTTCCGCCGTCCCGATCGCAGAGCGTGGCGCGGCCCAGGCTTCAAGACTCGACGATGGAGTGGCCCGATGAGCCCCAGCGGCTGCCGCGAGACGCGCCAAATATCCTGATCATCCTGATCGATGACATCGGGTTTGGTGTCGCCGAGACGTTTGGCGGAGAGGCGCACACCCCGACGCTGAGCCACCTTGCCGAGGAGGGCATCCGGTACAACGCGTTCCACACGACCTCCATCTGCTCTCCTACGCGCGCGGCCCTGCTCACTGGACGCAATCACACTCGGGTCGGCTCCGGGACCATTGCAGAGCGCGCTGTCGCCTTCGACGGCTACACGGGCGTCATGCCGAAGACCGCGGCGACCATCGCGGAGGTCTTGAAGGAGTATGGCTACAAGACCTCCGCCTTTGGGAAGTGGCATAACACCCCTGCTACAGAGACCACGAGCATGGGCCCGAAAGACCGGTGGCCCAATGGCTACGGCTTCGAATACTTCTACGGCTTTCTCGCCGGCGAGACGTCCCAGTATGAACCCCGCCTCTACGAAAACTACGATCCGGTGGAGCCGCCCCACGATGATCCCGGCTACCACCTAACTGAAGACATGAGGGACAAGGCGCTCGGGTGGATCGATGAGCATCAGGCCTTTGCAGCGGACCAGCCTTTCTTCATGTACTTGGCGCCGGGCGCAGTGCACGGCCCTCACCATGTATTCAGGGAGTGGGCGGACAAGTACAAGGGCAAGTTCGACGATGGCTGGGATGCCTACCGCGAGCGTGTGTACCGGCGGCAGTTGGATATGGGCATCATTCCTCCTGGTACGAAGCTCACCGAGCGGGACCCGCGCATGGACTCGTGGGAGAGCATTCCAGAAGGAGAACGCGCCTTTCAAACGCGCTTGATGGAGATCTTTGCGGGCTTCGTCGAGCACACGGACGCTCAAGTGGGTGCGCTCGTCGACGGGCTACAGGAGCGCGGGCTTCGGGACAACACTCTCATCTTCTATATCGTCGGCGACAACGGCTCGAGCGCCGAGGGTCAGCGGGGTAGCATCAGCGAGCTCCTCGCGCAGAACCAAATCCCCAATACGGTTGAGCAGCAACTGTCCGCGCTCGAAGAGCTCGGCGGCCTCGACGTGTTGGGCACGGCTGAGGTGGACAATATGTACCACGCGAGCTGGGCCTGGGCCGGCGATACCCCGTTTCGAAGCACCAAGCTAGTTGCGGCTCATTTCGGTGGGACCAGAAACCCGATGGTGGTTTCCTGGCCCAAGTTGCTGGGGGCGGACGACACCATGCGGTCCCAGTTTCACCACGTCGTCGACATTGCGCCGACCCTCTACGAGGTTCTCGGGATCCCGCACCCGAAGGTCGTCAATGGCCACGAGCAGATGCCAATCGACGGCACGAGCCTGGCCTATACCTTTCGAGATGGCGCCGCCGAGGGGCGGAAGAAGACCCAATTCTTCGACAACAATGGAAGTCGTGGCATCTATCACGACGGATGGTTCGCCAGTACCTTCGGGCCCTTCGTTCCCTGGCGGGCTGCGGAGTCGAACATCGCTGACTGGGACTCCGCTGCCGACGTCTGGCAGCTCTACGACCTCCGGAACGATTTCTCACAGGCAACCGATCTGTCCGCCGTCCATCCCGAAAAACTCGCAGAAATGCAGGTGCTATTTCTGAGGGAGGCACGGGACAACCGGGACTTCCCGATCGGGGCCGGGAACTGGCTGCGCATACATCCCGGGGACGTCATCAAGTCCCCCTACCGAGAGTGGACGTTCAGCCAGAACACTCGCCGCATGCCGGAATTCACCGCGCCCGGTCTCGGTAGGGCAAGCAACGAGGTAGTCGTCGAAGTCGAGGTCAGGAAGCGAGCGAGCGGGGTGCTGTACGCGCTTGGTGGCGCCTCGGGTGGGCTTACCCTCTACTTGGACGATGGGTATCTGTTCTACGAGTACAACATGATGATCATCGAGCGGTACGGCACGAAGAGCGCTGCGCGCTTGTCACCGGGCCGCCATACCATCCGAGCGATCACCGAGATCACGGCTCCGGGCAAGCCAGGTACTTTAACCCTCGTCGTCGACGGCCGGGAGGTCGGCAAGGCCGAGTTGAAGCGAACGGTACCGCTTGCGTTCACGGCGAGCGAGACCCTCGACATCGGCGCTGACCTCGGCTCTCCCGTGTCGAGAGCCTACGCCGGGCGCCGCCCCTTCGAGTTCGACGGTCAGATCCGCAAAGTACACGTCACCTTGGACTGACCATCGTGAGACGACACTCGTCGCATCAATCCTCGCCGCGTTGGTTCTTCCGCAACGCCTCGACGCTCTGTTCCCAGTGCCGTCCATCGAAGGCGTAGAAGCGAAAGTCGGCCGGGTCGACGCCATCGAGGCAGCGGATGTTGACGTCGATGCTCTCCGGGTGAGAGCGAGGGCGGTAGTACGAGTGGATGCCGCACTCACTGCAGAAGTGGTGCTTGGCCGTGTGCGTGCCGAAGGTGTAGGTCGTGATCGCGTCGGCACCCCGCAAGAGCTCGAAGTCCTCTTCGGGTACGATCAAATGCAGGTAGCCTTTCTTCGCGCACATGCTGCAGTTGCACTCTACCCCGTCGCGAGAGCGCACAGTCAGCCGATACCGAACGGCGCCGCAGTGGCAGCCTCCCTCGAGCACCTCGGGCGCGGCGCCCGCCTTCACTCGACGGGTTCTCCGCTCTCGCGGTCCAGCGTCATCCAGGGCGTGCCCGCGATTTCCACTTCGATAAGCTCTTCGCTAACCGTGAGCGTAGGCTGAGCCGTCAGCGCGCCGAGCTCGGCGCGCCAGAGCTCTTTGCCGGAGCCCACGTCCTTGGCGACCACCAGCGCCGGGT
>JBATLA010000788.1:0-1834 GCA_049669945.1 Polyangiales bacterium
CTTACCTAAAGACTCTTCTGAAACCAGACCGACCGTAGGGGAGCCCATGGCCGACAAAGGGGATTCATTCAGATGTGGAACCAGATCGCGTTAGGTTTGCTACTGGTCCTCGTGACCACCTTGGTGCATGCGGCAGCCACCCTGGTGGCTTTGACGGTATTGAAAAGGGTGAGCCGGTTGTCGCTCACACACCTGTGGCGGGTACTTCGGATTTCGGGATTGGTTTTGGGGATGTTCATGGTGTCGGTTCTCGACGCCGTGCTCTGGGCTTACACGTACCTGGCGGTCGGTGCGATCGAGGGCGTCGAGCCGGCGCTTTACTTCTCGATGGTCACGTTCACGACGCTGGGCTACGGCGACATCGCGTTGGGGGCCGATTGGCGATTGCTTGCGTCGTTCGAAGCAGCGAACGGCATCATCATGTTCGGCTGGACCACAGCGCTCGTCGTGGCCTACGTGCAGCGCCTCTCGGGACCGCAAGTTGACCATACGGCCCGCTAGGTCGCGTGCTCGAGCACGATGATGGACACCGAGACCGCGAAGCCGAACACGGTGAACACCCCCGCGAGCTTGCCTGCGCGCTCGTAGGCCTCGGGGATCATCGTGTTGGCCAGCATCATGAGGATGGCGCCCCCCGCGAATGCCTGGACGACCGAGAGCCCGAAGCGTGAAACATCTCCGAGTAGCGCATAACCCGCAGCAGACGCGACAGCGCAAACCAATGCGATCGCTAACCACAGAAGAAGGATATTCGCTCGGCTCCATCCACCGGCTCTCATTCCCGCCGTGCTCGCGGCGGCCTCGGGGATATTGGAGATGAACACGGCGACCAGCATGGCGAGGCTGACGGCGCCGCCTTCCAGCACGCCTAGGCCGATCACGACGGACTCCGGTATGCCGTCGAGAATGATCCCTAGGACGAGCGGAACGACCAACGTCGATTGATCGGCGGCACCGGCTGTCCCGCCCTGCGTGCTGCCCATGCGTCCAATTAGCAGGTCGGCAAAGAAGAACGTGAACGCCCCCGCAAAGAAACCGAGCGCGGGAAACCCGCTGCCCTTTGCGAGGCGAACCGCTTCGAAGACCAACTCGTAGGCGGCTGCGGAGAGCAGCACGCCGGCGCCGAAGCCCATGATGACCCCGAGCGTCCGTTTGCCAAGAGTCACCCGCGACGCCAGCAATCCGCCTACGATCAGGGAAGAGGCTGCAACCAAGCCCCAGAAGAATGCACTCGACACGCGAAACGATGGCTGGCGGCCCGCTGGACTTCAAGTGAAAGCCAATCAGCTGAGTGGACAAGGGGTAGTAGGCTTCATCAACCCTAGGGCGCGACGCCGGCGTGGGTTGTGCTGGACCCAAGCGGGTGCGCTGACGGGTTCAACAAGCGCGCTCGGTGACCTGACGGTGCCTTAACGATGTGAAATCGAATGACATGAAGTGACGACCCGTGAACACGGCGAAGGGACTAAAACCGGGTCTTTATTGAGGTTTCGGAGTGATTTCGGTCGGTTGTGTTGGTACAGGGAAACCGGGCTTTGTGAACTCATAACCCGAAGGTCGTCAGTTCAAATCTGGCCCCCGCAACCATGGTCAAGGCCGGCTCTTTGTGAGCCGGCCTTTTCCTGTTTGGGCCAGATTCAGCTGATTCGGAATCGAACACCTCCACGGACTAGTGTCCGCTCCGGCTTATTCGATTCCACAATGCAGAAGCAAATCTGGCCCCCGCAACCAACGAAGTCGGGCACTTAGCGAAACCGCTAGGCGCCTTTCTTTTTGCTCGGTGCCCTGAGGGTGCCATGCGGTGTCAAAGCGGAGGTCAAACCCGTTCCGCCAG
>JBATLA010000789.1:0-3648 GCA_049669945.1 Polyangiales bacterium
GGACGGCTGCGGCCCCGAGTTCATCGACGCCGAAGAGGTCATCCCAGTCCTCAGCGCCTACGTCCTCGCCTTCGGCCGCCGCCACGTGCTCGGCGAAACCCAATGGGACGCCGTTCTCACCGGCCCGCCGCTCGGCAACGAAGGCGACTTCGTAGTCACGCTCCCGTAGCTCAATCCAGATCGAGCCCGCACAACGGGTCGTCCGGCGCGCAACCCTTCTTCTTGGGCTTCGCCCTGGGCTTCGGTCGCTCTTTGGCTCGCGCCTCGCGATCTTTCGCGCGCTGCTCCCGCGCCTCGAGCTTCTCTTGGTATTCCTCTTTGGCCTCTTCGGCCTCGAGGGCACGCTGCTGCGCCTCCACGAGATCTTCCTGCGCGCGCTCCTTTTGCTCGAGCGCCATCTGCTGCTCTTGTCGCGCGCGCTCTGCCTCGAGCGCCTTGTGTTCGAGCGCCGGCTTGATCACAAACGCATAGCTGCCGAGTACTGCAAGCAGGATCGCCACTACGCTCCCGATCGCGATCTTCCGGTTGCGGGTTTTGGATCTTTCGACGGCGGTGATCGCAGCCATCTCTTTTTCGTGGGCGAGCAGTCGCTCTTGCTCGGCGGCGCGCGCGCGCGCCTCCTCTTCGAGATGCACCCGGAGCTCGGCTTCTTTGGCCTCGCGGACGCGCCGCTCCTCTTCTTCGCGGGCCTCACGCTCCTTGGCCAGCCGCGCTTCTTGTGCAGCAGCCAGTTGCGCTTCCTCTTCTTCACGGCGGCGTTGCGCCGCGGCTTCTTCGCGGCGACGTGCTTCCTCGGCCGCCTTGAGCCGCGCCGTTTCCTCCGCCGCAATGCGCGCTTCTTGAATCGATTGCAGCTCCAAGAGCTGGTCGGCCAGTGAGTCGTGGCTGCCTGCGTCCATTCGTGTCTTCTGCCCCCTCAAAGATTCTGGCAAATCGGGAGGCCCAATGCCCATGAGTTTCGTCTTGCCCATGCGTTAAAGACGCGCGTGCCTCGCTGCGGATCTACTGCGTGAGCTAGCACACAATTTCTCACTCACAGTAGGACACACGGGCCCGGCGCCGGCTGATCCGAGCGCTCACGGCGGCTACAGCCAGAAACGGAATCCGAGTGTCGGTTCGATGAACTGCAGGTTCTGGGTCGACACGCCGTTGCTCTCGAATGACAGGTTGTAGCGGATGCCGATCTCGATGGCGGCCACGCCGCCTAGCAGGATTGACGTACCAGCGCGGACGTTGAAGCCCGGGGCAAAGCGGAAGCGGCCACCGGTCGAGCAAAACAGATCAAAGCAGCCGCTCGGTATGTCGTACTTCCACCATTGGGCCGCGAATCCAAAACCGAGGTAGGGGATCCAAACCGACTTGTTCGGGATCTGCACTCGGCCACCGAATCCCAACACGACGCGCTGCGCCGAGGTTCGCACCTCTCCGGGCAGTTGGGTTGGGTTACCGGAATAACCAACTTCGAGCTCCACCGTGCCAAATCCAAAGTCGACTCCGCCGAATCCGAGGATGCTGCCGCCTGCCTTGACGACGTCTCGGTCGACTCCGCTGCCGACAAAGATGGGAACGCCGCCTTGGAAGCCGAGAATCCCAGCGGGACCACGGTAGGTTCGATCTTGACGGTGCTTGGTTTGCAATGAAAGGCGGCGCTCAAGCCTCGGATTGCTGCCCTCGGATGCCATGGGCATCACGCCATACTCGGGCTGCGAGCCGGCCGGCAGTGGGTCAGCATCATCGGCTTTCGCCGTGGGCGAGACGCTCAGCAATGCCACGCCTATGTAGAAGGACCTCCACATCGTCGCAGCGGGCACCGTAGCATAGGATCGTGTTCAGGCCCGTGAACGGACACCGGCTGCTTTGCGCTTGCGCGAAGGGTGGCTACGCTGCGCTGCGTTGGTTTCTCTCACCGATGGCAAAGATATGATCAGACACTTCGTTGCGCCGGTCCAGATGATCGTCGTGTTGCTCGCTGGCTCGCTGTGCCTCTCGGGCTGCGCCGGCCCGAGAGCGGTCCGCGGCCAGGACACCCCCGGCCTCGACAACGCGGCCATGAGCACGAGCCTCGACCGCAAAGACCTCGAGAAGGCACTGAAGATCAGTATGGAGGCGCTGAGAACATCCAAGTTGATGGCGCAATGGGAAGCGGAGAACGACCCTACGGTCGGCGTACTTCCGCTTCGGAACGAGACGAGCGAGCATATCGACAGCGCGCTGAACGCCCTGATGACCGAGATCGAGTCGCAGCTCATCAACTTCGCGCCCGTGAGGGTGATCAGTCTCGAAGACCAAGACACACTCATCGAGGAGATTCGCCACCAGCAGCAAAGCAGCGCATTCAACCAGGCGCAGGTTGCGGCCTGGGGCAGGCAGATGGGCGTTCGCTACATCGTCTCCGGCAAAGTGTTCTCTACCGACGAGCGCACGGAAAGCGCGCGCCGGGTGCAGTACTATCTGTTCATTCGCTGCGTCTCCGTCGAGACCGGAGAGATACTCTTCCAGAACCAAGCCCCGATCACAAAAGCGATCATCTAGTTTGTGGGCGACAAGTCGAAGCGTCAGAGAGTCGACCGGCTAACCAGAACCGCCGTGACTCTAGCGGCTGTGATCGGGTTGACGGGCGGCGCCGGTTGCAAGACGTTCTCCGACTACACACGAGCGACGCGCACGGCGCTCAGCGCAAACGATCACGAAGCAGCGTTGAGCGCCAGCAACAGGGCCTTGGGCGTCAAACGCGCCGAACAGCTACCGGAGCGTCTCGAGGGCGACGAGGCGCTCTTGCTGCTCGATCGCGCCATGGTCCTGCAGGTGCTGCACGAATTCGAGCTATCGAGTCGAGATTTTCAGGTCGCCGACAAGGCCCTCGAGATCTTGGACTTCAGTCGGTCGAGCGCGAACGAGATCGTTCGGTACATGTTCAGCGATAGTGCGGGGCCCTACAAGGCGCGCCCTTACGAGAAGTTGATGCTCAATACCATCAACATGATCAACTACCTCGCCAATCAGAATCTCGAGGGCGCGAAGGTCGAAGCGCGTCGATTCGCGATCATCCGTGAATATCTCCTCGGCGACGCCAACAAAGACGGCGCAGCGCTCGGGCCGGCAGGGGTTCCTGGCAGCTATCTCGCAGGCTTTGCGTTCGAGAAAGCGGGCAATCCCGGCGAAGCCCTTCGCTACTACGATGAGGCGCTGCAAGCGGCCGGCATCCCGAGCCTCAGTGAGCCAATCCGAAGGCTGACACGGATCAGTGGGTACCGAACACCGCGCCTCGAACAGGCAGCGAGCAGCAGCCCCAGCACGCCGACACCTGAAGACGAATCAGGCGAGATCTTGATCGTGATCAATTACGGACGCGTACCGGCCCTCGTGGCCAAGCGCGTGCCCATCGGCCTTGCGCTGACCGTCGCCGCCGCGTTCCTGCCTCGGGACGCCTGGCAACAGGCCAATCGGCTAGCTGCGCAGGGCCTGGTTACTTGGATCAACTATCCGGAGCTCGCTCCGACGCGAGCGGACTACCCCGCGCCCCTCGTCACGATCGATGGCGTCGCCCGAGCGCCCGAGGAGATCGCCAACGTGGACGCCATCGCTCATCACGCCTGGGATGACAGCAAGGGCCGCGTGATGGCTGCCGCCGTGACGCGGATGCTTACC
>JBATLA010000790.1:0-2349 GCA_049669945.1 Polyangiales bacterium
GGTCGAGCGTGGGCGCCTCCGGTTCGGGCAGGGGGGCCTCGCCGTTCAGCCAGCGAACCACGGCGCCGACGTGCGGCGCGCAGTGAACCGACACCCCTTCGACGAGCATTGCTTCCTGCCGATTGCCTTCCGGGATGATCGCGTGTTCGAGGCCTGCCTGCTTGGCGCTGCGGAGGAGGGCGAGCACCCCGCGAACCGGTCGGAGCTCACCCGACAGCGAAAGCTCGCCGACCAGCAAGGTGCTGACGAGCTGCGCCGCCGACACGGCCCCGCAGGCTGCCAAGATGGATGCTGCGATCGCGAGGTCGAGACCCGCGCCGGTCTTGGGAACGTCGCCCGGGGCGAGGTTCAGTACTAGATGCCGCGGGGGAAACGCGAACCCAATCGAAGACAGCGCCGCGCGCACGCGAATCCGGCTCTCCCGGACGCCTCGTTCGGGAAGGCCGACGATGTCGAACCCGGGGAGACCCTCGCCCAAGCGAACTTCGACTTGAACAGGATTGGCTTCGATGCCGATGAGGCATGCGGCGTGCGCGGTTGCGAGCATACGCCCTGGGAATGCATGCGGGGTGCCGGGGGTCGGGCTTGAACGGTCGGGCAGTTACGGCGTTGCGCCTGGCGCATCCGCCAGGTCCCGCCACCTTCCGACAGCGACAGCGACAGCGACAGCGACAGCGTCAGCGTCCAGTCACGCGGCGACGAAGATCCTCGTTGAAACCATTGTACGAGGGGCCGCCTCGCTCTGCTTTGAGGAGGCGGACGACCAGCTTTGCAAGGACGCCTGAGAATGTTTCACCGTGGCGGAAGCGGGTGCGGGTTCCGCCGTCGAGCGGTTCGAGGATACAGAAGTGGCTGCCGTAGGCGATGCCTTTGGGGCCGCCGTGCCAGCGGAGCTCGCGTGGCTCGTCGACAACTTGGAAAGCAACGTCGGCGCCCGCTGGGATCCCGAAGAGCTTGAATTCGATGCGACCGGGGCCACCGACGATGGGCTCTCCCCGGAGCCAGAAGTGCTGGCTCCATTCGTCGTGACGGCCGACGTCGATCAGGTGTTTCCAGACCTCGGCAGGTGGGGCGTCGATCGCGATTTCGGTCTCATACGTGGTCATGGCCGTGACTTTTCGCGGTGTGGGTCGTAAGTGATTGAAAATAGGTGGGTTTTGGAGGGGGAGCATGTCCCCTAGGTTCCCTAGGTTTCTTCAGTTTGGCGTAGAGGTGGAGGAAAGGGGCGATGTTTAGCTCTCGGTTGAAGTAGCTGAAGTCTTGGATTTCTAGGTAGATGCCAAAGTCCGGACGGGAGTCGAAGTAGCGGAAGTCGAACGAGAGGGCTTTGCCGAAACTGACGCCGCCGCGGACGACTTCGGGATAACCGGCGGCTTCGAGTCTCGGGGCGATGGTGGGCATGCCGTTCTGGTAGATGCCGACGTGGTGGAATGCGACGTCGCGGTCTTCGAGGGCGCGCGTGTAGTGCTCGGTGCCGTGGCCGGGGCCGAGGAACTCCACTTGGCGATCGCCTGCGTAGCCGAGTGCAACCTCGAGCTTGCAGTCTTTGATGAGCTTGCCGTGCTCCGTCCAGTTCGGCGCGGGGATTGTGCCATGGAGGAACGGGCCGGCGCCCAAGGCTTCGGCCCGTCGCACGCAGGAGGCCACATCGCGGGCGGCGATCGCGTACTGCTGTGGGAACTTGAGCCCGAGCTCGTAGAACACGTCGCGCGGGATCCGCTCCTCGACGTGGGGGAGGTCGAACTCCTTCAGGACAGCGTCCAGCACGCGATTGCTCGTCTGCATCATCTTTCCTAGAAGTAGCTCTTTGCGGCTTTGAGCGCCCGCCGAATGGTCGTTGCTGCTCGGTAGGCGTTGGGCACGCGCGGCTTCTTGCCTTCGACGCGCGCATGGTGTCGAGAGTGTGCGAGGATGACCGGCGTGAGGGCAGAGCCGATCTGCTTCATCAGGTGGCGAGCGGGACCGAGCTCGGCGGTCACTTCCTCGAAGTACTGGGCGGCGTCCCGGCGTTGATAGTCGAGGATGGCTTGGGACTCCTCCGAGTCGACCCAGTCGGTCAAGAACAGCGCGTCACCGAAGGCCGAGCGCGGGAGTGGCGGGAAGCCCATCGCGCCGAACGCCATGTTCATGAATTCGCGGTACCGGTATCGGTTCTTCTCCCCACCGCCGAGGCAAAGCGTTCGTCCGGCGATCTCGGCTACGACGAGGGAGTTGCAGATCGCGAGCGCTTGGTCCTTTGGGTGTGTGAACTCGACGCGCATGTCGGGGTGCATGTCGAACACGAACGGGGAGAGGGCGCCGGGCGCGACCGGTGGGGTCATGGCGATTCGGAAGATGACGGTATCGAGC
>JBATLA010000791.1:0-4404 GCA_049669945.1 Polyangiales bacterium
CATCGAGGTCGTTCGCCCGCTGCTGCGGGACCGTGCCCGGACGGTTCGAGTCGAGGCGGTGGCGACACTGCTAGGCAGTGATGCGCGCCAATGGCACAAGTCCGACCAGGCCGCTCTCAGGAAGGCGACGGTCGAATACCTCGAGGCCCGCTCCTACAACACAGATCGCGGTGACGGTCTGGTCGACCTGTCGTACGTGGCCGCGCTGACCGGCGACTTCACGCATGCCGAAGAGAACCTCCGCGAGGCGCTCCAGATCGATCCGACTTTTACCGCGGCCTACGTCAACCTCGCGGATCTCTACCGGGGCCAACAACGCGACGAAGACGCGGAAGCGGTTCTGCGTCGAGGATTGAAGGGCGCTGCGGACCGCCCTTCCGTCGAGTTTGCGCTGGGCCTAACCCTGGTTCGACTCGGACGACACGACGAAGCGATTGTGCGACTGAAGCGCGCGCACGAGGCGCGTCCGGAGACGATCCGCTTCGGCTACGTGTTGGCAGTTGCTCAGTTCGACACCGGCAAGCGCGAGGCCGCCCTGCGTACGCTCGAGCGCATGCACAAACGCTATCCCGCGAACCGGGACGTGCTGCAGTTACTCATCGGATACAATCAGCAAATGGGCCGAGAAGCCTCTGCCAAGAAGTACGCGGCGAAACTGGACAAGCTAGGGGTCCCCAACTAGCCCTCTCAGCGTCAGCGTCAGCGTCAGCGTCAGCGTCAGCGTCAGCGATCTCGGCCGCTTGCGACTAATCTTGACGTCGTTCGACGCGGCGTGAAAGATCGGGCCATGCCCTTTGTCGACGCCATGCACACCTATTTTCGGGGAGAGCGTGTCGAAGCGCTCTACTTCATCGTGCCACTTGGGGTGGCCTTTGTCGCGTTTGCAGCCGTCACGCTGCGCGCCGAGCGCGGTGGCTTCGCGTGGGGCTTGGCCGTGCCCCTCGCGCTCTTCGGCTTGATCGCCATCGGCACCGGCGCCTCGATCGGCATCCGCACCCCCGGCCAGGTCTCGGAGATCGAGGCGGGGTACAGAGCCGACCCGAGCGCCATGCTCGCCAACGAGCTCCCCCGCATGCAGAAGGTCAACGCCAACTGGTCGCTCTACATCGGCACCTGGGTTTCGCTTCTCGTGGTCGGTCTCGTCCTTCGTTTTGGCCTGAAGGCAGATTGGGCTCACGGCTTAGGCCCCGCGCTCATGCTCATCGGCGCGATGGGCTTCTTGATCGACGGCTTTGCCGAACGCCGTGCCCGCCCGTACACGCAAGCCCTTGACGCGCTTGCCGCGGAGCATCAGCCATGAGTCGCGAAAGCAGGCTCGAGCAGCTCACTCGCCTATTTCGCGAAACCGGCGAGGCACATCACCAGGCCTTCCTCGACACGGACGGCGACGACCCCGAGTGGGCGCTTTGGTACGCCGAGCATCTCCACGAGCGGTTGGCGCCATTCTTGGCTGCGCCGATCACCCGAAGTCGGCTCGTCTTCTGCTTGATCGGCGCGGATGACGAGCACCGTGCCACGGAATCGGAACTGCCTTGGGCCGAGTACTATGCGCGTCGATTCCTCGAGTGCCTCGGCTCCGCGCAAGAGCCCGCAGGAGATCATCTGGCCCTCTACTACTTCGATGGCTGCCCGTTCTGCGTCCGCGTATTGCGCGCAATCGACACGCTCCGCTTGGACGTCGAGCTTCGGAACATCTACGAGAATCGCGATTACCTGCAAGAGCTTCGCGACGTGCGCGGCCGAACGACGGTGCCGGTGCTGCGCATTACCAGTCCAGACGGCGAAGACCGCTGGATGCCCGAGTCGGCGGACATCGTTCGCTACCTGCAAGCGACCTACGGTCAGGCCGCGGCCTGAGCCTGGAGGGTTACAGCAGGGGAGCCGGTTCTAGGTTCTGTCGTGAGCGTCAGCGTCAGCGTCAGCGGGCGCGAGTCCCTCGGGAACTCCGCGCAAATGGAGATCCCGTTGCGGGAACGGGATCTCGATGTCCGCTGCCTTGAGCGCTGCCTCGATCGCCACTGTCACCGCGCTTGGCACTTCGAGCACGCGCGCTGGGTCCATGAAGATGCGCAGCTCGAAGTCGAGTGAGCTGTCACCGAAGCCTCGGAAGAGGGCGAGGGGCGCTGGGTCTCGGAACACGCCATCGCTCTCGGCCGCGACTTTGCGGAGCAGCGTGAGGACTTCCTTTGGATCCGTTCCGTACGCCACGCCGACTGGAATCGTTACCCGTTGTCGCGGTGCGGAAAGCGTCCAGTTGACCACGCGTTGCGAGATCAAATCGCCGTTCGGAACGATGACCTCAGCGCCCTCGAACGTGCGAATCGTGCTCGCGCGGATGCCGATGCTGCTCACGTGGCCGAGCACGCCTTCGACCTCGACCTTGTCCCGCAGTCGAACTGGTCGCTCGGTCAGCAATACGAAGCCGGAGACCACGTTGTTGACGAGACCTTGGAGGCCAAACCCAATCCCAACACCGAGAGCGCTCAAGACGATTGTCAGTCGGTCGAGCGGAATCCCCAGGACTGATATGGCAGCGACGAAGCCGACCGCGATGATCACGTAGCGGGTGAAAGTGGTCAGTGCGTAGGGCACGCCGGTCTTCATGTGGAGACGCGGAAGGATTTCCTCGCTCAGCACGAAGCTCACGAAGCGCGCCAGCATCCAGCTCAACCACAAGATGATGAAGAACGCGACGACGTCGCCCAGCGTCACGCCAACCGTGGCCATGCCGAATCCCAGATCGCTCGAGAGGGCCCGGGTGAGCCACGCCCAGATGGGTCTCCAGGCGGATGTTCCGTCGGCCAGCGTCCACAGGAAGAGGATCGTCGCAAGCGATCGGAGAACACGCGTCACCATTGCGGCGGTGATGTCCCGGTTCGCCCGGACCATGCGAAACTCATCCAGCTTGCCTCGATAGATCGACGTCGTGGCCACCGCTTCCACGATACGCTCGAGCGCCACCCAGGCAGTGGCTCCCACGCTAGCCACGATCGACAATAGCGCCGCTTCCTCTGCGAAGTATCTGTACCCGAGGATGACGGCGATTGAGCCCGCCATAGCCATGGCCGTGGCGACCTTGGTCCACATGCTGGTCACGACGAACCACAGCGTCTTGCGGACATGCTTGGAGATTTCGAGCGTTCGCAAGAATCGAATCAACCAAGCGCCGCCCGCGGAAGCGAAGAGCAGCTCCGCGAGCAACAGCGCTCGCCCGATGTTTGGTTTGCCCGAGACGATCGTCGCGACGATGTGGACGGCGGACAGCACGCCAAGACCGATCAGGACCTTGTGGAACGCCTTGGGCACCATCTCTCGGAACACGACGAACCACAGCGGCAGGAGGAGGACCCAAGTGAGAATGATCGCGTCGACGACCCGGTGCGGATAGAAGAGGCGCATCGAAGCGAGACTGAGCAACAAGGCGGAGGCCCATGGGTGACGAACCGCTTCAATCGCGCGATCCTCCCAAGGAATTGGTCCGTCTTGCTGTCGACTGTCGAATCGCGCCGCCAGCAGGCTTCTCGTGTGGCGGAGCAACATGCCCAGCGCCAAGAGGAGTAGCCCCTGGAGAACGATGAGCCCCCACTCCGTGACGAGGAACCGTCTTACGGACGTCCAGGAGAACCGAAGGCCGTAGCCAGCCGGGTCGAGACTTGATCCATCCGGTGCTGCCAGGGGCGCGCGCGACCACAGAGGCGGATCCTGGCGTTGGTAGATGCTTGCCGCCTGTGTCCGCCGAGCTACCAGGACTGCCTGTTCACCGAGTTGCACCGCGTCGCGAACGTCGAGGGCGCGCGACTGGAGGGCAACGACCTCCTGGAGCGTCCTAGTCAACTCCGATTCGCCTGCGCGAAGACCCTGCAGAATCGACGCGGTCCGTGCGCGGCCTGCCTTCGAGGCGGATCCTCTTCTTGCCAGCCGGAGCGCATAGGACCAGGTCTCGATGTCGTCTTGGGTTTGCGTCAGCAGCGTCTCGAGGTCGCCCGCGTACGTGGAGAGCTTGGCCATCTGCATCTTGATGTGCGTGTCTTGAAGCCGGAGCTGCGCCAGGAGCGCGTTGAGCTCAGAGCTCATCTTCCGGCGCGATGCGAGCGCCTCGAACTCGGCCCGTATCTCCGCGCTCTCTCTGTCGATCGCGTCCAGCTCCCGGGTGACCTCTGTCACGACGTCGATGGCCGAGATCTTCATCTGGATCTGCGAGAGTCGATCCTCGACCTCGCTCGCTTCATTGGCGAAGTCTGCGGTCGAGATGTCCTTGGGCCCCTCGGGCGTGGGCGACTCGGACGAAGGAGTTGCCTCCTGCGCGTACAACGCTCCAGCGGGCGGCAGGCACGAGACCAGCGCGAGCGTAGCGATCTGCAGAAGCCGAGATGCGGTTGGCATCGAGCCCCCTCCGTACAACAG
>JBATLA010000792.1:0-7965 GCA_049669945.1 Polyangiales bacterium
TTGCTCAGGTTGCCGCCAATCACGCGTGCACCGGTTGCGCGCGCGGCGCCTGCTAGTCCATCGATCAGCTCGCGGAAATCCTCGTCTGAGAAATCGGGGGGCAGGTTGAGCGCGACGGTGGACGCGCTTGGCATCGAAGCCATGGCCCATATGTCGCTTGCGGCGGCGGTCATCGCGCGCCGTCCGATATCGCGACACGAGATCAACTCCCGACGAAAATGGACGCCTTCCACCTGCGTGTCGACGGTGATGACCGTTGGCCGGCTCCCAAAATCGAACACCGCAGCGTCGTCGCCGATGCCGACGACCAGCCCCCGGGGCTCGGCGTCGAGCTCGAAGCGGGTCTTCAGCCACTCTATCTTTGCGAACTCGTCATGCATCGTCGTCGGCCGCAGGCAGCGCCACGGTGAAGAGTGTGCCCTGGCCGAGTGTGCTGGCCACTTCGATCGTGCCTTCGTGCCCATCGATGAGTTGCTTGACGATCGATAATCCAAGCCCAGCCCCGCCGTGGGCGCGAGTCGTGCCGCCGTCGACTTGGTAGAACGCGTCGAAAACTCGAGCGAGCTTGCTCTCTTCGATGCCGATCCCGGTGTCGCGCACCGTCAGCACGACCGCCGGCCGCGCCGACGCAAACAACGCAGCCCCGAGGCCCGACGGGCCACCGAGCTCGAGCTCGCCCTCCCTGGCAGACAAGGTCACCGTCCCGCCCTCAGCGGTGAACTTCACGGCATTGTCGGCGAGGTTGAGCAGGATCTGCCGTAGCCGCACCGCGTCGCCCCAAACCTTGGGCGTGCCTTCGGCCACTTGGATGTCGAGTGTGATGTTCCGGCGATTCACGGCCGGGACGATCGTAGAGCCGATCGCGGAGAGCAGGGCGCGGGCGTCGACCGCCTCGTGATGAAGCTCGAGATCCTTTGCTTCCAGACGACCGAGGTCGAGGAGGCTGCTGATCAGACCGAGGAGCTCGTCGGCTTTGCCGCGAATGGTCTGCAAGAACTCGGTCTGCCCACCGTTTAGCGCGCCTGCCGCGCCGCTTTCGAGCATCTCCGTGTAGCCGATGATCGACGTAAGCGGGGTTCTGAGCTCGTGGCTGACGGTAGCGAGGAATGTCGACTTCAGCTTGTCGAGCTGCTTGAGCTCCTCGTACGAGTCCTTGAGCGCTTCGTTCTTTTCCGCGAGCTCCCTGTAATTCTCGCGAACGCTGGCGACCTGCATCGTCGACGCGAGCTGCGCTCGATGGCCCGAGAAGACGAGCAGCTCGATGACGCCTTTGAGATGGTCACAAAGTTGCTCTGCGATTTCCTCGCGCACGCGCGGCATGCGATCGTAGTGGCCACGAGCCGTGTTGGGGTCGACGGCGCCTTCCACCGAGGTTAGCGACGCGGGTGGGCCGTTGGCTTCGGAAGGCACGTACGGCCCGACGAGGAAGCGCCCAATCGGCCGACCTTGATACACCAGGGGCACGACACGGTATACCGCGCCGGTGAAGCACGGATGCACGATCGGCTCTCCGTTCGGCTCGAGGTCTCGCACCGTCGACACGGTTGCCGCGCACTGGTGCGCGCCGTCGGCGAGCGTATTCAGATAGCTGCAGAGCGGTTGGTCGCGGTGGACGTCCGCCAGCAGGTCTCCCTCGTGAGAGATCACGCGGACAGGCAGCCCAAATAGACTGAAGAACGACTTCGACACCGACGTGACGGAGTCGCGGCTAAGCACGTCTTCGAGACGGACGACGTCGCCCATCAAGATGTCCCCGGCACTGGTTTCGTCGTGCATCATCGCTCTGCACGCCTCGCATCGTGTTTCAATTGGGATTCGATCTCGTTCATGAACCGCAGCGGGCTGATGCCGAATTTCTCTTCCAGCCCGTGCTCCTCGTCGAGCTTGGTCCAGGTTTCGCGGATCAAGCCCGTGAGCGTCTGCATGACGCCGTAGCCGCGGGTCGCCACAGCCTTGTAGATCGTCTCTCGACTCTGCTTTGCGATCGCCGCGAGCTCTTCGTCTGTTCGGACATCGTCCAGGTCGCGCTTGTTGAACTGAATGATGATGGGGATGCGTTCCGGATCGATGCCGTTCTCCTCGAGGTTCTTCTTGAGGTTCAGGAACGACTCGCGGTTGGCATCCGCTTCGCTGCGTTGCGAGTCGGCTATGAAGGCAACGCCGTCCGCTGCTTGGAGCACCAGCCGCCGCGTGGCGTCGTGCATCACCTGCCCGGGCACCGTGAAGAGCTTGAGTCGGATCTTCAACCCGCTCCGCGAGGCGATGGATATCGGCAGCATGTCGAAGAACAGGGTGCGGTCGTTCTGCGTCTCGAGCGTCATGAGCTCCCCGCAGGTGCTCGAGGTTCCCAACCAGTGAATCGCGCGCAGGTTGCTAGTCTTCCCGCTCAGCGCGGGCCCATAGTAGACGAGCTTCACGGTCAGCTCTTTTGCTGCGAAATCGACTTGCATCCCCTCACACGAGCGCGCCCAACGGCTGCCGGCCTAGACCCGCAACAGGAGCCACGCCCCCGCCCCCATCAACAACAACATGATAAAGAATGCCGCCCATGTCAGCGTCCTTTTGTGTCCAGTCGTCGCGGGGGCCACCCGGGTGTCTTGGAGCTGCTGGGTCGCCAGCACGATGAGCCGGTCGATCTGCGCGGTGGCATCCGCGGTTCGAGAGGGGTCGCTTTCCCGCACGTGGCGATAGCGTTTTCCCGCTTCCGACAGGCGTTCGAGTGCAACGCAGACGCCCACGAATCGGCGATGTGCCTCTTCGTTCCCCCAGTCGGCCTCGACCTGTGCCCAGGCTTCGTCGATCGGATCCACCGGCCCCGAGTCTAGCATGCGGTCCCGAGCGACAAAATTGGCGGAATACATGTAATATTAGGCCAATTACGCCCAGTCTGGGTATCGAGGGAACAACAAGTCCGGCGCGACTCGTTGACCCAAGGGAGCCCAGTCCGCTGTGCCACCTTTCCCACGTCCCACATCTAGGCACATCATTCCGAAAAACCTTTTTAATTCTATCACTTGGAGTTCAGAAAGAAGTTTACACCGGGCGACCTCCGGCCGTAGTTTCCAGGCCAAGTGGGAAGTAGTGGGATCAAGTGCCAATCCACGCTTCTTTAGCACGAGAGGGTTAGGTTGTTTCGAGGACGCTACGAGCACAGCATCGACGCCAAGGGCCGCACGTCGGTTCCGTCGCGGTTCCGCGAGGTGATGGTGGCTCAGGGCGATTCCAAGCTGGTGATCACCACCGGTCTCGACACCTGCCTCGTCGCCTACCCGATGAGCGAGTGGCTCGCCTTCGAGAAGCGGCTCTCGGAGCTTCCCCAGTTTGACGCGGACGTGGTGACCCTGAAGCGCATCTACGTGTCCGGTGCGATCGAGTGCGAGTTCGACAAGGTGGGCCGAGTTCTAATCCCCGCTTCGCTTCGAAAGCATGCGGGGTTCAGTCGCGACGCGCTGTGGGCCGGCATGGGCACCTACATCGAGCTTTGGGCGAAGGAGAACTTCGAGGACCTTCGCCGGGACGTGCTCGCGGACGAGGATCGCCGTTCGGGGATCGCCAAACGGCTCGCGGAGCTCGGCTTGTGAGCGAGTTCGCGCACATTCCCGTGATGCTCGAGGAAGTGATGGCGCACGTCGCGCCTGCGGCAGGTGGGATCTACGCGGACGTGACGCTAGGCGGGGGAGGGCATGCACACGCGCTCCTCGAGCGGAGCGCTCCCGACGGAAGGCTGATCGGAACCGACCGGGATCCCGCGGCGCTCGAAGCCGCTGGCGCTGCGCTTCGTGCGTTCGGAGAACGCGTCACGCTGCGCAAGGCGAGAATCCGCGACCTGAGAGATGTGCTCGACGCCTTGGAAGTCGACCGCCTGGACGGCGTGGTCGCGGATCTCGGGGTCAGCTCGGCACAGCTGGACCAACAGGAGCGGGGTTTCTCCCTCGCGAAAGACGGCCCGATCGACATGCGCATGGACCCTACCGAGGGAGAGACGGCTCTGGAGCTCATCGGCCGGAGCGACCCGGAAACGTTGGCGAACGTGATCTATCGGTACGGGGAAGAGCATCGCTCGCGGCGTATCGCGCGATCCCTCAAGCGCGCGTACGAAGAGGGCGAGCTCGAAACCACCGGGGACCTCCGGCGAGCGGTGCTGAGAGCGACCGGTCCAAAGCGGGGACGGATCGATCCTTCTACCAAGACCTTCCAAGCGCTTCGGATTGCAGTGAACGAAGAGCTCTCCGACCTCGAAGCGTTTCTCGAGCTCATGCCGAGCGTTCTCAAGAGAGGTGGTGTGGTTGCGGTGATCAGCTTCCACTCGCTCGAGGACCGAATGGTCAAACACACCTTTCGAGACAGCGACAGCCTCGAGCCACTCACCAAGCGGCCGATGGTCGCAACCGACGACGAGCGCGACCGCAATCCACGTTCCCGCAGCGCGAAGCTGCGCGCAGCGCGGCGGGTCGAGGTGAGCCCGTGAGAAATCGATTCCTGCCTCTGTGGTGTGTGGCGGTGTTTGCGACCGCCGCGGCGTTCGTCGTGCACCTGTCGATTCGCTTCGAAACGGTGCGGCTCGGATATGAAGTCAGCGAAGAGCGTCAGCGACAAAGCGATCTGCTCCAGGATCGACGCCTCCTGTCGATCGAGGCAGCGACGCTCCGCCAGAGTGGACGCATAGAGACGATCGCCCGAGGAACTCTGGGCATGGAGGTGCCAAAGCCGACGCGCATCGTGACGATGAAGGAAGGTCGGAAGCGCACCGCAGCGGGGAGGGTCCGGTGAAGGCCCGAACCAATCGGCGCCAACGCTGGTTTCGAGCGCGGGTCGCGTTCCTCGGCGTTTGTTTGATGAGTATGGCGATGCTCGTCGTGATCCGCGCGTTTCACCTTCAAGTCGCGTCGGGCGACCGGCTTCGCGAGATGGCCGAGGATCAGCATCTGCGCAAGCTCCGGGTCTCACCGCGACGCGGCGCGATCTATGATCGTCACGGCGCAGAGCTCGCTGTCAGCGCCGATGTGGACAGCGTGTACGCCAACCCGCGCCGGCTGAAGGCGATGGAGCAAAACCCGAGGCTCGTGGCGCGTAGGCTTGCCGCGGCGCTTGACGTCGACGCCGCGGTGCTCGAACGGCGCCTATCGTCCGACCGCTACTTCGTGTGGGTCGAGCGCCGCGTGACGCCGCACGAGGCGAGTCGGATTCGAGAGCTAGACATTCCAGGCGTGGAGCTCACCTCCGAGTCGCGCCGCTACTATCCCAACCGGCACCTCGGCGCGCATCTCGTCGGGTTCGCAGACATCGACGGTCGCGGGATTGAAGGGATCGAGCTCGCCTACGAGGAGCAGCTCCGCGGCTCCGACCGTCGCGTCGACGCGATTCGCGACCGCCGCGGTCAGGTGGTGTTTGCCGACGAGATGGAAGACGACCGCACCATGCAGGGGCAGAATGTAGTGCTCACGATCGACAAGACGATTCAGCACGTGGCCGAGCGGGAGCTTGCCCTTGGCGTGCGCACCTTCGAAGCGCGTGGAGGCAGCGTCGTCGTGATGGATCCTTCGACCGGCGAAATCCTCGCGCTTGCGAACTACCCGCCGTTCAACCCGAACGAGCCGTCGAAGCATCCGATTGCGCACCGCCGCAACCGCGCGCTGGTGGACCGCTTCGAACCGGGGTCCACGGTAAAGCCATTCACGATGGCTGCTGCCCTTGCGGCCGGTACCGTCAAGCCCAATCAATCGATCAACTGCGAGAACGGTGTCGCGCGTATCGGAGGTCGGCGCCTTCACGACGCGCATCCGTACGAGTGGCTCACCCCGACTCAGGTCCTCGCGCACTCGAGCAACATCGGCACGGCCAAGATTGCGCTCGATCTCGGCAAGAAGGACCTCTACCGCGCGTTTCGCCGGTTTGGCTTCGGCGAGCCGACGGGGATCGGCGTGCCGGGCGAAACCGCCGGGATTCTTCGCCACTATCGGCGCTGGTACGAGATCGACACCGCGACGATTTCGTTTGGTCAGGGCATGAGCGTCACCAACGTGCAGCTCGCCACGGCAATGGGAGCCATCGCCAACGGTGGCCAGCTCATGCAACCGACGCTGGTTCGCAGACTGACGGACGGTCACGGCGCGACGATCGAGGAGAACAAGCCCAGGGTGCGGCGCCAGGTGGTGCCTCGCCGTATCGCGAAACTCGTCGGACAAATGCTCACCGCCGTCACCGAACCCGGCGGGACGGCAGTCGAGGCGGGCGTGGACGGATATCTGGTTGCTGGAAAGACCGGTACCGCACAAAAGGCCGACTACGTGAAGGGCGGCTACGCCAAGGACAAGTGGCTAGCTTCGTTCATCGGGTTCCTTCCTGCGGAACGTCCCGCCGTCGTGATTTCCGTCGTCATCGATGAGCCTGTCATCGCCCACTACGGCGGCACCGTCGCAGGGCCAGTGTTCCGCCGTATCGCCGAGGTGACGTTGCGCCACATGGGCATCGCGCCCGAGGGGCGGCAGGCGATTCTCAAGAAGAAGAAAGAACAACGAAAGGCCGTGGTTGCCGCGGACCCGAACCCTCCGGTAGAGGAGGAGATCGCCAAAGGACAGAGCGCGGTCCCCGACGTTCGTTCGCTTCCGTTGCGGCAGGCGGTCATCGCGCTGCACGCACAGTCGTTGGTCGCGGAGGTCAAAGGCTCGGGTGTCGTCGTGTCGCAAGATCCGCCGCCAGGCAGAGCGGTTGCCCATGGCGCTGTCGTGCGCATCGAGCTCGAGAAACGCAAGTTCGGCGAAGAGGACGGAGTGCCCGAAGTGGGCGGCAAGACACTCACTGCTGCGGTGTCCCGGAGGCCGCATGGCCCGTGACGCGAGTGCTGGCATGACGCTCGCCCAGATTCACGAGGCCGGCGTCGAAGGCCGCATCAGCGGCTCGCCCGCGCAGGTGGTGACCGGCGTGCAGCATGATTCACGTCAGGTTGAGCCGGGCGATCTCTTCGTTGCCGTGCCTGGGGTGACACACGACGGCATCGGCTTCGTCGACGATGCCGTTCGAAGAGGGGCCGCTGCAGTCATGGCGGAGCGGCGGATCGACCACGACCTGCCTCAACTCACGGTTCCGAACGCGCGAAAGGCGCTCGGGCTCGCAGCGGAGCTCGTGTACGGCGCGCCCACCAGCCAGCTTCGCACCGTGGGTATCACAGGCACGAACGGGAAGACGACGACGGCGTATCTCGTGAAGCAAGCTATCGAGGGTGCAAAGGGCAAAGCGGCCTTCATCGGAACGACGGGGTTCTTCGTCGGCGCGGAGGAGCGGCCCTCGCTTCATACGACACCCGAAGGCGATGACATCTCTCGTTTCGCCAGGGAGTCGTTGGATGCGGGCGCGACCCATTTGGTGCTCGAGGTATCCAGCCACGGTCTCGCGCTCAGCCGGGTCGATGCGCTTGCGCTGGACGTCGCGGCGTTCACCAATCTGTCTCGCGACCATTTGGATTTTCACGGCAGCCTCGAGGAGTACGGAGAATCGAAGGCCCGGCTATTCACAGAGTTGTCGCCCGGGCATGCCGTCGTTCACGTCGACGACCCGTTCGGGGAGGCGCTCATCACCCGCATTTCCGGCTCCGTGATCCGCTGTTCGAAGCGCCTCGAAACAGGGGCGGAGATTCTGGCGACGAAGTGGTCTGCGAGCCGCGCCGGGATCGTTGCGGAGGTCCAAACCCCCGCTGGCGAGGTCCACATCGAAAGCCCGATGCTCGGTGAGCACAACCTCGAGAACCTTCTCGTGGCGCTCGGTTGCGCGTACGCGCTCGGACTGGACCTCCAACGCGTCGCGGCCGCCTGGCGAGTTGCGGGTGGAAGTCCTGGACGACTCGAACGAATCCCACACCCCGGTGATGTTGCGGTGATCGTCGACTACGCACACACGCCGGACGCATTGCAGCGCGTGCTCGACACGATGCGCGCAGTGACACCGAAGCGGCTGATCGCCGTGTTTGGC
>JBATLA010000793.1:0-2211 GCA_049669945.1 Polyangiales bacterium
GGCGGACGCTGGGCGCCCACCCGGCTGGTGACGCGAATCGTGGCCCCCGATGAGACCCTCGTGCCGCTGCCGCCTGTCGAGCCTGCGCGCGACGTGATGGACCCGAGCGAGGCGTATGTCATGACGAGCATGCTTCGCAGCGTGGTAGTCGAGGGAACCGGTGTCCCCGCACAACGTCTCGAGCGCGCGGTTGTCGGTAAGACGGGAACGAGCAACGAAGCGCGTGACGCTTGGTTCCTCGGCTATTCACCGTCCATCGTGGCCGGCGTATGGGTCGGCTTCGATGACCAACGTTCTCTCGGCAAACGCGAAACCGGCACGCGGACGGCACTTCCGATCTGGATCGACGTCATGGCCGAGGCTGACAAGACACCGAAGGAAACGGACTTCGCCATGCCGAGCGGCGTGATCGCCGCCCGCATCGACCCCGCCTCGGGGCTTCTCGCCTATCCAGGTCAAGAAGACGCCATCGACGAAGTGTTTCTCTCGGGCACTGTCCCCGCCGAGGTGGCTCGCCCACCCGATGTTGCCGACCCGAATCTCTTCCTGATGGAGCAGTTCGACGAGGAGGGGCAGAGCGCGCCGACAGAGGGTGCTCGGCAGCCGCGCGAAGAGCGGGTGCTCGGCGGCATGGCCGCTCCATGAGGCCGTTTGCGACTCGTGTGGTCGTTCTGTTTGCCCTAGCCGCGACCATCCCAGCCGCGCTCACCGCAGTGGTCTGGTTGACGGTCTCGGGCTCGGGTGCAGGTGTGACCGAGAGCGAGGCCAGGCTCGCCCAAGGGCGAATCGCAGAACTCGGCGCGCAACGGGACGCCGCGGTGGCCAGGCTGTGCCGTGACGACCTCGCGATAGATGCCCTTCTCGCGCAGCGTGCAGCAGAGACCCGCGAAGAGCTGGATTATGCTCGGCTGTTTGGCGGCATGATGGAGGCGGCCGGCCTCGACGCCTTGTGGCTCATCGACTCGACGAATGCTGAAGTCGTCGCAACGGGTCACCGGAAGCGCCTGCTGGGTCGCGACGGATCCGAGCTCATCCGCCGCGCCCGCGAGACCGGGGATCGTGATTTTGCGCTGCTCCTTGGAAGCCAAGAACACCAAAGATTCCTGGTGCGGGCGTGTTCGATCGCGCGAGGCGGTGCGGGCCTCACGGTCGTCGGCGGACACCGCTTCAGCAAGCTGAGGAGCTTGGACCCCGATCAGATCGTGGTATCCGGTGAAGCGAGCGACAGCGACGTGGTTCTTGCCGAGCTGATCGATTCCGAGGGGGTCTCCCAGGGCGTGGTGGTCTGGCGCGCGCGCCTCGATCGTCGCGCGCCCCCCTTGCTTCTTTGGATTGCATGCGTAGCCATTCTCTCTATGGGGCTCGCGCTGCTCTTCGGCGGCTATCTCAATCGATGGCTTCAGTCGTCGGCCGAAGAGCTGACCGAGGCCGCCACCCGCGTCGGCCGCGGGGACTTCGACACCACACTGCGCGACAGTCCGAGCCGCGCCTTCCCCGCAACGGCGACGGCGTTCAACCGAATGACCCGCGACCTCCGAGACGCGCGCGCACAGCTGCGGCAAACTGAACGAGTCGCCGCTTGGCAGGAGATCGCGAAGAGCTTGGCGCACGAGCTCAAGAACCCACTCTCCCCCATTCGACTGTCGATTGAAACGCTGCGTAAGGCACACGCGCGTTCACACGAGGAGTTCGACGCTCTCTTCGATGAGTCGACCAAGACGATTCTGCAAGAGGTCGAGCGACTGCGAAACATCGTGGACGAGTTCAGCCGATTCGCGCGGCTGCCCTCGCCGAGGCTCCGCAAGACCGATCTTCGGGAGACGGTCTCGCAGGCAGCATCGCTTCACAAGGAGGGTGCCACAGCGGTCGCGGTGCGCGTACCGGAGCAACCGGTCGAGGCTTTCGTCGACCCCGACCAGATGACGCAGGTCCTGCACAATCTCCTGCAAAACGCGAGGGACGCGGCAAGCGAGGCCCATCCGGACGGCGGCGGTCTGGTGGCGCTCGAGCTCGAGCAACGCTCGGGCTCGGTCTATATCCGCGTCGAAGACAACGGCGCAGGCGTCGCCGAACGATCAGAGGCGATATTCGAGCCCTACTACACCCGCAAGGAAGGCGGCACCGGCCTTGGCCTCGCTATCACGCAACGTATCGTCGCCGAGCACGGCGGCCGCATCGACCTCGAGTCGCAACCGGGCCGCACGGTGTTCA
>JBATLA010000794.1:0-3914 GCA_049669945.1 Polyangiales bacterium
GCGGTCTACAAGAAGGGCGGTTTGTCGGGTAGGCATGATCTGGCAGCGTTCTTTCTAGAGGACCTCATGTTGCCGATGGAGTGACCCATCGCCGAAAGATAGGTGGCACAATCGCCGGGAGAATGACGAGCGTGAGCAAGGTGCTGGTCACAAGGCCGCTCACGACCACGGTGGCAAGCGGCCGCTGAACCTCGGCGCCTACCCCCGTCGCGAGCATCATCGGCACGAATCCAAGGGCGGCAACGAGGGCGGTCATCAGTACCGGGCGAAGCCTCGAGCGCGCGGCGCGACGCATCGCTTCCGTGACGTCGACTCCCGTGTCGAGCTCGTTCATTAGCGCGGTCACCAAGACGACACCGTTCAGCACGGCGATGCCGCTCAGCGCGATGAAGCCGACCATCGCCGAGACCGAGAGCGGCAGCCCCCTCGCGTAGAGCGCGATCATCCCGCCAACGGCCGCGAAAGGGACGTTGAGCAAGATCATCAGCGCAGGGGAGAGCCGGCGAAACAAGGTCAGCAGCAAAACGAGCATCAAGACGAGGACCGCGGGAATGATGAGGTTCAGCCGGCTCTTCGCGCTTTGGAGGCTCTCGTACTGCCCGCCCCATATCAATACCGCCCCCTCCGGCGCGGCGAGCGCCGGGCCGTCGAGGAGCACCTGGGCATCCCGGACGACCGAGCCGAGGTCCCTGCTCCTTACGTTGAAACCGATGACGACACGCCGCTGCGCCATCTCGTGATTCACCAGGGCGGGCCCCCGCTCGGCGGACACGTCGGCCACTTGAGTGAGAGCGACCAGTCCGCCTTGCGGCGTCGGCATGAGGTAGTTCTCGAACGACAAGGCGCTCACGTGAGCTCCCAGTCGAACCCTGATCGGGATCTGCACCGGACCGTCGTAAGTGGTGCCCGCGACGATCCCAGCACGCGCCGCCTCTACGTGGTCGAGCACGTCTTTGGAGCGAAAGCCGAACCGGCTGGCGTCGAGCGCTCGTGGCCGCACCTCGAGGAGGCCAACAGACGGTGGCGCGAGGACGCGCACGTCCTCCGCGCCTTCGACTTCGGACAACGCGGAGACCACGGCTTCCGCGAACGCTTGGCTCGTGGCGAGATCTTCGCCGAAAATGCTCAGCGATACGTCGGTGACGCTGCCTCCAACGAGCTCGTTGAATCTCATCTGAATCGGTTGCGTGAACGCCACCTCTTGCGCCGGTGCGGCGCTTGCGATCGCGCCATCGATTTCCTCGATGATCTGAGCCTTGTCGACGCCGTCCCGCCATTCGGCCCGTGGAGCCAGGTCGATGAAGACGTCGGCCTGCTCGAGGCCCATGATGTCGGTCGCGACCTCGGGGCTCCCAATCCTCGATGCGATGTGGCGGACCTCCGGCACGGCAGCGAGAATCGCCGCCTCCATCCGGGTGTTGTCGCTCACTGCGCTCTCGACCCGGATGTCGGCGTCACGAACCGTCTGCACGACGAGGTCGCCCTCATCGAGTTGGGGCACGAAAGCGGCGCCTGCCAATGCCGCGAGCACGATGCCGAGCGCCAGTAGGGCCCCCGCCGACATCATGACGCGCGCGGGATTGGCCATCGCACGCTCGAGCAAGGGTTCGTACTTGGCCGATACCCATCGCACGACGAGAGGAGGTCGATGCGGGACGTCTTTGTCACGGAGGATCAAGCTCGACATGGCCGGCACGTAGGTCAGCGAGAGGACCAACGCGCTACCCAACGCGAGCAAAACGGTCAGCGCCATCGGCCGGAACATCTTGCCTTCGACACCGGTGAGGCTGAGGATCGGCACGTAGACGAGGATGATGATCAGCACCGCGTAGAAGACGGGCCTCGCCATCGCCGCGGTGGTGTCTTCGACCTGGTCGGCAATGCGACTCTTTCGTTCGTGAGTCGCGTGAAAGACTGCTTCGACCATGACTACGGCGCCATCGACCAAGAGACCGAAGTCGAGGGCGCCGAGGCTCATGAGGTTGCCGGGGACATCGAGTGCCGTCATGCCAATGACCGCACCAAGCATCGACAAGGGAATCACCGAGGCAACCAAGGCCCCCGCGCGTAAGCTTCCGAGCAAGAGGAACAGGACGCCTGTCACCAGCAGCCCACCTTCGAGCAGGTTCGTGAACACGGTGCGAAGCGTGGCGTGGACGAGCTCGCTCCGATCGTAGACCAACTGCACTTGAACGTCGGCTGGAAGCGCTGCCCCGACCTCGGTCATTCGGCCCTTCACACGGTCGAGGACCTCGAGCGCATTGTCTTCGAGTAGCATCTGCACCATCACGTAGACGGTTTCCCCACGGCCGTCGGTCGTCGCGGCCCCGATGCGCGGGGTGCTGCCCTCCGTCACGTCAGCCACGTCACCGATCCGGATCGGGAGATCTCCTTCGCGGCTCACCACCACGACGCTCGCAAGCTGCGAGGGGTGCTCGGGCCAGGCCACCCCGCGGAGAAGAACACCCGAATGCCCCGACTCCAAGGTCGCACCCGCCGCGTAGCCGGTGCCGTTGCTGGCTGCGTCGGTCAATTGCCCGAGCGTCACCCGATGGCGGGACATGCGGGTGGGGTCTCCCACGATATCCATCGTCCGACGCTCGCCGCCCCAGGAATTGACCTCGACGACCCCGGGCACGGAACGAAGGATCGGAGCCACCCGAAACCGAACCAGTTCGAGGAGCTCAGCCGAGGAGCGCGTAGGAGAGCTCACGGTGAACTGGTAGATCTCGCCGAGGCCGCCGGTGAGAGGACCGAGCGATGGAGGGTCAACCCCGGGTGGCATACTTCCGGCGACACCAAGTAGTCGTTCCTGCACGAGCTGTCGCGCTCGAAGGATGTCCATGTCGTCGTCGAAAATCACCGTCACGGAGGACAATCCGTAGCGAGAGATACTCCGCTGGCTCTCCGAGCCCGGTAGGCCTCCAAGCGCCATCTCGATGGGTCGCGTGACCAAGCGCTCGACCTCTTCGGGGGTGAGGCCTTGAGCCTTCGTGAGTACGATGACCTGCTTGCCGGTCACGTCAGGCAAGGCATCGAAGCGGAGTCGCGACCCCGCCACCGCACCGGTCGCCGCGAAGACGAGGACCGCCACCGCCACCAGGCCTCGTTTGCGCACGGACCAGCGAACGATGCGCTCGATCACGGGGGGTCCTCTGCGACGTCGTCAGGTGGAAACTCGCTGGCGACTTGGTCTCCAAGCTCGAACGGGCCGCGCACGAGCGCGGAAGCGCCGGACGCGGTGGCGACCTTCACCTCGACCTCCGCGGTCGTATCACCACGCCGGCGGACGAGGACACTTTTGCCGCCTCGTTGTCGAATCGCGCTCGCCGGGACTTCCCAAACGTCCTCTGCGGCCGCGACGGTCGCCGTTCCGACCAATCCATCGGGGAACGTCACCGCTTCCTTGGGCTCGAACCAGGAGCGGGTGGTGCCGTCTGAGGGAACCACGACTGACGCGATCGGCGTCGGCTTGAGCTCGATGTCACGGCCATCCCCTGTTCTGAACGTGACCGAGCTCGCGTCGGGCCAGGGTTTCGCGGTCCGAACTTCGATGCGCGCCGAGGCTTCGCCCAACACGCGCGCAATCGCCATCGTGTCGGGTTGATAGCTTCGACCCACCCGCGCAGAAAGCTCGCTCACGACGCCATCGACAGGAGCGGACAGCGTAACCACGCCACGGTCGAGCAGGGCCGACGCGTCTTTCGGGTCTACCCCCGAGGAGCGAAGGATGGCGATCGCACGGAGGCGATCTGCGCGCAGCTCAGCGGCCTTGGCACGCTGCTCGAAAACCTCCGCGCGTCGGACCAAGCCTTCACCAAGGAGCGCTTCGAGCTGGTCCGCGCGTTGCTCGTGCGTGCGTGCGCGCGAGCTCGTCGAAAGGTACGCCGCGGCGGCATCGAGCACTTCGGGCA
>JBATLA010000795.1:0-5634 GCA_049669945.1 Polyangiales bacterium
GTCCCGACCGAGGCTGTAACCGCGGACCCACGCGCAGATGCATACTCTTACGTCTTCACCGACAGCGTCGAAGTGACGCTGACGGCAGACGATCCCGCTTCGACGATCTACTACACCACCGATTTGACCGACCTGCTCGATGAGGACGGCAACGTCCAAGGCACCGAGTACACCGGACCGATCACCATCGAAGACACGACGGTCCTGAAGTTCCTCGCAAGCGTCGATACCGGCGCCGGCGGCGCGGGGGTTGAGTACTCCGCGCAACAGGCGGAAGGTTACGTCGACGCGACGGGCAACCCGATCCGCGCTCAGTGGGGCAACAGCGGGCACGGTGACATCGCCGGCGAGCCCTGGCGTCATTGGGACGAAGACGGTGACGTCTCGAGCCGCTGCGCGAAGTGTCACGGTCCGCAAGCGGACGACGCCCCGGCACCCGACGTGGGCTTGCTCGAGTATCTGGCAACCGGCGCCAACACCCTGGCTTCGCCGCTTCCTCTCGGCCTCGACTGCGTCAACTGCCACCAGACCTTCCCCACCATCTACTCGAACCTCGCGAAGTTCGGTCTCCCGAACGGCGCGCTCGAGCCTGTGGAGTTCCCCTCCACGGAAGACGCCTCTCTCTACGGGCCCAGCAACATCTGCGTCACCTGTCACCTCGGCCGCGAGTCGGGCAAGTCCGTGCAGGAAGAGATCGACGCGGATGATGGCGAAGGCCCCTACGGCTTCACCAACATCCATTACTATGCGGCGGCTGCCTCCTTCTTCGGTGGCGAGACCTGGGGCGGCTATCAGTATCCCGGCGAGGAATACCGGCCGCGCAACACCTTCCCCTCGCATCCGGACGAGGTGTCGACCTGTGTTGGCTGTCACATGACCAATGCCGAGGGCGGCGAGATGCACACCTGGGTTCCGGCGGTCGATACCTGCATCAGCTGTCACGGCGGCACGAGCTTCGAGACCCTCGGCGGCTCGCCCAGCACGAACCTCGGCAACATCGAGGCGCTGCTCCCCGAGCTCTACGCAGGGATTCAGACCTACGCGGCGGACGTGATCGGCACGCCCATCGAGTACGACTCGGATAGTTACCCCTACTGGTTCACCGACACGGGCGAGCGCTACACCGAGTTCGACGCCTTGCTCTTGCCGGCTGCGTACAACTACCAGGTTGGCTTGAAGGATCCGGCGGGCTACATCCACAACGGAACCTACCTCAGCCAGCTGTTCTTCGACTCGATCGTGTCGCTCGGCGGCACACCTACGGTCGACGTGCCTGGTCGCGGTGAGTTCAGCATCGAAGGCGCCGAGATCGGCACGATGCTGAAGTCGCAGCAATGGCAGATCAGCGGCCACGGCGCGGCAGGCACCGAGCCGTTCCGCCACTGGGACGCTGACTACGAGCCCGACGGTTACACGCCGAGCGGAATCTCAGCCTCGTGCACTCGGTGTCACAGCACACCGGGCTTCACCGAGTACGCAGTCGGCGACCCGACGACTGGCACGCTGCCCACGACCACGGTTGACTGCTGGGCCTGTCACAGCAACTTCGATCTCGAGGACGACCCGACGACGCGTTACGACGCTGGGGACTTGGCTCTCCAGGACATCGTGTTCCCGTCCGGTGACACTGCGTCGTTCGACAACAACAGCAACATGTGCATGGGCTGCCATCAGGGCCGCGCATCGGGAGTCACAGTCGACGAGGCAACGCCGAACAGCACCGTGCAGACGCCTACGGACTACGACTCGTACAACTTCATCAACATCCACTACTACGCCGCAGGGGCAACGCTCTTCGGCAGCGTCGTGAATGCTGGTTACGAGTACGAGGGCAACGATTACCGAGGCCAGAACACATTCGTCGGCCTGCACACGCAGGACGGGCGAACGCTGGTCGATTGCATTGGCTGCCACATGAACGCGTCCGACGATGCAGACCAAAAGGAGCGGCACACGTTCCTCCCGCGGGTCGAGGACTGCAACCTCTGCC
Organism: Polyangiales bacterium; assembly: GCA_049669945.1. Classification (GTDB taxonomy): domain Bacteria; phylum Myxococcota_A; class Polyangia; order Polyangiales; family Houyiibacteriaceae; genus SG8-38. The sequence continues at coordinate 1,991 of JBATLA010000795.1, forward strand.
ACTCCGGCTCCGAGTTCCGCGACCTCAGCGGATCGCCGGGCGACAACTTCCGCGAGATCGAGGCGCTCACGGGTGACCTCTACGAGGCGATCCAGGACTACGCCGTCAACGGCCTTCCGCAGGCATCTCCCGTCATCTACGACCCCGTGGCCTATCCCTACTGGTTCAAGGACAACGGCCAGGGGGCCAACTACGGCAACCGCTATACAGACTTCGATTTCGACATGCTGACGGCGGCGTACAACTACCAGGTGGCCCTCAAGGACCCGGCTGGATACATCCACAATGGCAACTACATCGAGCAGCTTCTGTGGGATTCCACCTGCTTGATGGGTGGAGACCCGAGCACGCTGGTTCCGAGCCGGCCTGCTGACTGTCCGCCTGTCGTCGCTCCATAGTCCTAGCGGAACACAACGGCCGAAGGGCCAAAACAGTACTCCGGGGCACGTCTTCTCTTGAAGGCCTGCCCCGGACGTCTATTATCGGCATGATGCTTCTAACTCCGAGTCGTTTTTGGCTTTTGCTTTCCGTTGTCGCCGTCCTGACGATCGCCGCCTGCAAGGGAGACACTGGCGAGCAGGGGCCGCAGGGGCCGCCTGGGGAGCAAGGACCTCCTGGGGAGAGTCCGGAGGCAGGCCTGACACCGGAGCCATTCGGCTTGGTTGGCCGCGTGGTCGAACCGAACCTGCTCCCCGTGCTGAGCGGGAGCGTGTACCTCGTTCCCGCAACCGACGTGGAGCAACTTTCCGAAACGCCGCTCGATCTCTTCCTGTCACCCGAGGCGACGGCGGCGTACCTGGTCGACGAGCCGATCGAGGACTTGCTCGACACCAACGGCGATGCCTACGACCAAGCCGAGGTCGATACGGATGGTGTCTATCGATTCGAGACGCTGCCCGAGGGGCGGTACTTCGTCGTCTGGGTTCCTGCGTCCGAGGACACCGAGCACCTGCCCGGTGGCGACAGCGCCAGCGTTTCGTTCGACACCGACTCGTTAATCGGCATGCAGATGAACATCGTGGTTAGCTCCCGGCCGGGCGCAGCGGCGACCTACGTGGGCTCTTCGACCTGCATGGTGTGCCACGGCCTTCACAGCACGATACGCACGGCGCACAACGTTGGGCTTCAAGTGCCTGGGGTGCGCTCGATCTTGCAGGACGTCGAGCCCTGGCCAGATTTCGATGCGGCGCTCGAGGTCTTCGATACGAATTCGACGACGCTCTACTACTACGATTGCAACGAGGCGACGCCCGACCCGGCAAAGTGCAGTGTCGATACTCAGCCCCCTGCTGGCACGGTGGCGTTTACGGTCAACCTTCGCCGTGACTTGAGCAAGCCGCTCGGCGAGCTCGGGGCGTACTACATCGAATTGGTGGACGGCACGACCGAGCGGTATGACTTGGTTTTGACCTACGGAGGCGCGCTCGGGAGGCAGCAGTATCTCACGCGCCGAACCAACGCCGACGGAAGCTTGAGCTATTTCGTCCTTCCCGTTCAGTACAACTACGAGGGTGATTTTTCGAATCCGGATCCCGCCGACTGGCCCTGGAGCGACTATCGTTCCGACCTCTGGTACGACTCCGGCTCCGATGCGTTTCGACAGCCCGACAACGCAGAGTCCTTCGACAACAACTGCGCCGGCTGTCACTTCACGGGCTACAACTTGGAAGGAAGTGACGCAGATGGCTGGTCCGCAGAGGCCGTCGTCGATCCCGGGGGAGCCTTTGACTACAACGGCGACAGCAAGCCCGAGCTGATCAACACCGGCTGCGAGGATTGCCACGGTCCAGGTTCCGATCACTTGGAGCTGAGGCCCAGTGGCAGCTACATCGTTTCTCCCGGGCTCTTGACGCCCGGCCGCCAGGCGATGATCTGCGGTCGCTGCCACTCGAGGCCGCTTGGCATCGGTGCAGGCATGACGGGGTTGCCGCTTTCCGAGGAGAACGAGATGCCTCCCGTTGGAATTCGCCGTCGCGAGTTTGCCCCCGCGCACACGACGCGGGTGAGCGGCGCGCCCGACGACTTCTACGCCTCGGGTGATCCGCGAACCGACTATCAGCAGTACTCCGATCACATTCGAGCGAGACACTATCGGAATCCTGTCCGGCTCACGAACTGCTCGGGTTGTCACAACCCACACGCGAACGCGACGGATGTCGCCGAGATGGACGCCTCGGCTGATCCCAATACTGTTTGCACGACGTGCCACAGCCCGGCGGTCAACCCCGAGCTGTACCCACTGCCCGAGCACGTCGCAGACGTCACTGGCGTCAACGGACACAACAGCCTCGAGGAGTTCTTCGGTCCGTTCGTCTGCACCCAGTGCCACATGGTGCCCACAGCCAGGTCTGGCGCGGCGGTTCCGGCCTTGCGAGACGCCCTCGGGGGACCGCCCATCGTCCAATACTACTGGAATGACATCGCGAGCCATCGCATGACGATGACCCGCTGGGAAGGTGGACAACCCGACCAGCCCATCGGCTTCACGAACAAGTGCGGTGAATGTCACGCAGAGGTCCTTCCGAACACACCGTCGCCATGAGCACGCTGCCAAGGGGTAGATGGGTGATTGGCTTGGCGCTTGGCGCCCTTGCGTGGAGTGGATGCACCGAGGAGCGTCCGCTTCCCGAGCCGCCCATCGTCTACGCGGACGTCGCCCCGATCCTCGATGCAAGCTGTCTCGAGTGTCACAGCGGGCCCGAAGCCGCCGCCGACTACCGGGTCGACGACTACTTCACCACGATTCGCTGCATCCCGGACCCGGAGGGCGAGCCCGCGACGCTACCCCCCGACGAGTCCGCCCCGATCCTCGCCGTGCTCCAGGAACCGAGCCACGCCGATCTTCTCGACGCAGACGACACTTCGACTTTGACCAACTGGGTCGCCGAGGGCGCATTTCCCGATGCTCGCGGCACCCATCCCGGGCAGTGGAATGATCCACGTGCGGTCGATTGGCATGGCAGCTACCTACAGGCGACCGACTGGCAGCCGATCATCGACCCAGAGCGGAGCGATGCTTGCGGCCTCTGCCATGCAGGGTCCCCCGCGCCGGTCGAGGATGTCACCGTCTACCCACCCGGCGCGACCGACTGCACCGACTGTCACAGCCTGCCCGGCGGCGTGATGGCGTGCGGAACCTGCCACGGGGATGGGCTGCGCCCCTATCCGCCGCGCGATCAGTGCTACTTCCCCGGTCCGCCCGCTGGGTTCGCCCACAACCCGCACGTCGAGTCTTCGGCCAACAACTGGAGCGGTCTTGGCTGCGAGGCCTGTCATTTCGGCGAAGACTTCTCGATGCTTGGAGGCAGGCACGCAAACGGCATGGTGGACGTCGTCTTTCAGCCCGCCTGGGGCGCCGACGCGACCTACGACTTCGATACGATGCAATGCGCCACGACCTGCCACATCCGGGGTGGCACGACGCCCGACCTTGCCTGGGACGAGGAGGGGCTTGATCTCCAATGCAACGCCTGTCACCAGAATCCGCCCATCGGCCACGCGACCATCGCCTGCAACGGCTGCCACGTCGGCATCAATGCCGCAGGGACGCAGCTCACGCCTGCAGCGCCGCACATCAACGGCAGGGTAGACGCGTTCTAGGCAGCGCCAGCGACAGCGTTCAGCGACAGCGACAGCGTTCAGCG
>JBATLA010000796.1:0-1833 GCA_049669945.1 Polyangiales bacterium
GTCAACGTCCGCGCGTGCGTCATCCGAGGCCGGCGCCGGGCGGCGCAGGCGGTCCCTTGGGCCTGTTTTCTTCCTGCTCTCTCGGCTGCGCGGGCGGCGACTTCGAAGGGGGCTTCTTCGGCTCGGGCTCCTCGTTCGATTCCTCACCGCGGGTGCGCCAGGTCGGCTGGGAACCGGCCGGGACGACGGTGTCCCAGTCAGGCGCGTCGGTCAGGCCCTTCTTGCGACCCGATCCGCGCGGATTGGGAACGATGTAGGGCTCCGCGTTGAAGGTGCCGCATTGGCGCTGGTTTCGATAGAAGCCCCAATGGAAATATACCCGATCGTCACCGCTCAGGATCGACGAAGGCGCCGGAGGATACGGCTGCCCACGCAAGACCGAGTTGAACGCCCCAAAGTCGAACGGCAAAAGCCCGCTCGATCGAACGACACCCACTCGATAAACAGATCCGTCCCGATTGAGCACGATCTCGAGCTTGGTCATGAGGGTCGGGTCCTGATAGGGGCTGCCGATCGGCAGGCTCCGCAGGAACCGGTCCGCAAACTCTTGATGGATGCGTCTGTGCACCGCGGCGATGTAAGTCGCAAACGGCGAGGCCGCGGCATTCAGAGAGGTGGTGTTGCCGGGCTTCACCCCGGGAACGTAGTTCTCGATCGCAGCACGAAACTCGTTCCACGACTGCTCGCGGGAGATCCCGCGTTGCGATGATTTCTGCTCCGCGAGGTACGCGCGCCGATCCTGTTCGAGCTCGTCCGCGCCAACCGCAGCTTCGAATTGAGACCAGGCGATCTGGCTGCCCGGGCCTCGACCCTTGGCCTGCTTTCCCCCGCCCTGGCTTGCCTTGCTCGGACGCCGAACACTGAACGTCCCCGAGGGATCGGTAATGGTGATGGTTTCCGTCGCGTCTTCGTTGGCGCGATCACCCGAAGTGTCGGCGGTCTTGCCGGCCGGCGCCTGCGAGGAGACGCGCTCCGCCTTGATCGGGTCCGCCTTGATCGCCTTGTCCGGTCGCTCTCGACGCGCCTCGTCTGGAGTCGCCTTTCGAGCGTCGCTGCCCTCCTTGTTGCGCATCTCCGCGATCTCTCGCTCAGCGGAGTTCCCTGACTCCTCGAGCGTGTCGGACGGCTTCTGTTGGCGCCCCGTCGCCGGCGTTTGGTCATCGCGAACCATGTTGCGAACGTTGGCGACGGACTCCTCTTCGACCCGGTTGTTCTGCTCGGCGATGAAGCGCGCGTTGTCCGGCTCCACGTCGGGATTGGTGCTGTGTTGCTGTACGGCCTGCGGCGCGTTCGGAGGCGGCTGGACTTGCTGTTGCTGCTTCTGCTGCTGCGTGACCTGGGGCTGAGGCTGCTGTTTGGCAGCCTGGGCAACTTGCTGTTGTTGCTGCTTCTGCCGTTCCTTGCGGGCCTGCTTGCGTGCCCGCTGGGACTTCCCTGAATCGGGCACCTCGAAGTCGACCTCGACGGGCTCGTACTTGCGGTTCTTGCGTGCCTCTTCAGCCTCGGCCGCCAATCGGTCTGCCAGATTGCCGAGCACGTCGTAGACGGGAAGATGCACCGATAGCGACGCGATCAGTGCGACCGCAAAGACAATGGCAACTGGTTCTCGGTAACGACGACGCACGAACACCCTACAGGGTTAGGTACACCAACCCTTGATAAGGTTACCTCGGCCCCGCACAAGGGCAAAGAGGGCGGTTCAGCGGCCCCGCGCGGTGGGCACAGTCCGCGCCCCCCCGAAACCGCCTGAGGATGGCCTGGCAAAGCCTCCAGAGCGGCCGAAGCTCGGGCGGGGACTCATGCTCGGACGCGAGGGCGCCGTACGGGACCGGC
>JBATLA010000797.1:0-6262 GCA_049669945.1 Polyangiales bacterium
CCACCCGCGTTGGCGGCGGGCACCCCGGCTATCTCGTTCGGGCGGATCCGAACCCGGACGATGCCGAGGCGCCGCGCACGACCGCGCAGCAAGATCTCTGGCACTACACGATCGCGCGCATGGTCGATGCGTGCGTCGCGAACGGGATCTTCGCCTACTATGGACCGTTCGGCGACATCCGCGACACGCTCGCTTGCGAGGACCAGTTCCGTAACGCGTTCCTCCTTGGATGCGTTGGCGCTTGGTCGCTTCATCCCGTGCAGATCGACATTGCCAAGAAGGTCTTCAGCCCGCCCGTCGACGAGGTCCTCTGGGCCAAGAAGGTCATCGAGGAGATGGGGGACGGCACCGGCGCCGTCATGATCGACGGCAAGATGCAGGACGACGCGACCGTCAAGCAATGCAAAGTCATGGTGGAGCTTGCTCGCATGCTCGCCGAAAAGGACGCCGACCTTCGGGCGGCCTACCAGTTCTGAGAGGTACACCGATGAGCACGAAGCATCGCCCCCGACGCAGCATGTTGTACATGCCCGGCTCCAACGCCCGGGCCCTCGAGAAGGGCCGAGGCCTCGATGCCGACGCCCTGATTCTGGATCTCGAGGACGCGGTCGCGCCTGACGCCAAGCAAGTCGCGCGCGAACAGGTGGTTTCCGCCGTCAAGCAAGGCAGGTACGGGCACCGCGAGATCCTCGTCCGCACGAACGGCTTGAGCACGCCCTGGGGTTACGACGATCTCGTGGCAGCGGCCCAGTCCGGCGCGGACGCGGTCTTGCTGCCCAAGGTCGACAGCTCCGACATGGTGCGCCAGGCCGAGGCCGTCATCGACGCGGCGGGCGCCCCGGCAGACATGGCGATCTGGTGCATGATGGAGACCCCGCGTGGCATGTTGCGCGCTGAAGAGATCGCAGACGCAAGCGCGAGGCTCGGCGGTTTCGTGATGGGCACCTCCGATCTCACGAAGGACCTCCACGCCCGGCACACCGCGATGCGGCTACCAATGATCACCTCGCTCGGCATTTGCTTGTTGGCCGCCCGCGCGGCGGGCATCGCGATCCTGGATGGCGTCTACCTCGATCTCTCGGACGACGAGGGCTGCAAGGCCTCGTGCGTCCAGGGCGCCGAGCTTGGCTTCGACGGCAAGACCCTCATCCACCCGAAGCAGCTCGCCCCTGCAAACGAGGCCTTCGCGCCCTCGGATGCAGAGGTCGAGTTCTCGCGCAAGATCATCGACGCGCACGCCGCTGCCGAAGCGGAAGGCAAGGGCGTATTGGTCGTCGACGGCAAGCTCATCGAGAACCTTCACGTCGAGAACGCCAAGCGCCTGGTGGCGCTCGCCGAGGCCATCGCGAACCGATAGACGCGGTCCACCACTCCGAACCCAGGGTCTTGCAAGCCCGCCCAGTACCCGTTTCTCCCAGAATTCGGACCTCCGAAGCGCGTGGGCTTGCAAAACCGGGCTTTCGCGGTATCGGGCGCGTGGCTAAGCGAGCAATTGGACGAGCAAAAAGAATGAAAGACCTCAGTAAATACCGAAACATCGGCATCTTCGCCCACGTCGACGCCGGCAAGACGACGACCACCGAGCGCATCCTCAAGCTCACCGGCAAGATCCACAAGATCGGCGAGGTCCATGACGGGGCGGCAACCACCGACTTCATGGAGCAGGAGCAGGAGCGTGGCATCACGATTCAGTCCGCTGCCACGACTTGCTTCTGGGACGACCACCAGCTCAACATCATCGACACGCCAGGCCACGTCGACTTTACCATCGAGGTCTACCGTTCGTTGAAGGTGCTCGACGGCGGCGTGGGCGTCTTTTGTGGCTCCGGTGGCGTTGAGCCGCAGTCCGAGACGAACTGGCGCTACGCGAACGAGTCGAAGGTGGCTCGCCTGATCTTCGTCAACAAGCTCGACCGATTGGGAGCGGATTTCTACCGCGTCATCGACCAGGTCAAGTCCGTGCTGGATGCGAAGCCGCTCGTGATGGTGTTGCCAATCGGTACCGAAGCCGAGTTCGTCGGTGTGGTCGACCTGCTCACCCAGAAGGCATACGTCTGGGACGATTCCGGTCAGCCGGAGAACTTCGAGGTTCAAGAGGTCCCCGAAGACATGAAGGAGCTGGTCGAGAAGTACCGCTTCGAGCTCATCGAGAGCGCCGTCGAACAGGATGACGACGCGATGGAGCAATACCTCGAGGGCAACGAGCCCGACCTCGAGACGATCAAGAAGTGCATCCGCAAGGGCACGCGCGATCTCGTGTTCTTCCCCACCTACTGCGGCTCGGCCTTCAAGAACAAGGGCATTCAGCTCGTGCTCAACGCGGTTGTCGACTACCTGCCGGACCCGACCGAGGTTCCGCCGCAGCCCGAGATTGACATCGAGGGGAACGAGACGGGCGAGTTCGCGCTCGTCGATTCCGAGCGCCCCGTGCGTGCGCTGGCGTTCAAGATCATGGACGACCGCTTTGGCGCCCTCACGTTCGTGCGCGTCTACTCCGGCACGATCAACAAGGGCGACACGCTGGTCAACACCTTCACCGGCAAGAACGAGCGCATCGGCCGCATGGTCGAGATGCATGCGGACGACCGCACCATCGTCGACACCGTCCAGGCGGGTGATATCGTTGCGATGGTCGGCCTCAAAGACGTGCGCACCGGGCATACCCTCGCCGACGTGAAGCAACCTGCGACGCTCGAGCCGATGGTCTTCCCCGACCCCGTCATTTCGGTGGCGGTGAGCACGAAGGACAAGGCCAACAGCGAGAAGCTCGGCACCGCGCTCGGCAAGATGATCGCCGAGGACCCGTCCTTCCGCGTCGAGGTGGACCAGGAGTCCGGCGAGACAATCCTCAAGGGCATGGGAGAGCTCCACCTCGATATCAAGGTCGACATCCTGCGTCGAAGCCACGGTGTCGCAGTCGATGTGGGCGCGCCGCAGGTCGCCTACCGCGAGACGGTTACCAAGCCGATTTCCGACAGCTACACCCACAAGAAGCAGACGGGTGGCTCGGGCCAATACGCCAAGATCGACTATTCGATCGAGCCTGCCGAGGCTGGTGAGGGCTTCGTTTTCGAATCGAAGATTACGGGCGGCAACATCCCCAAGGAATACATTCCCTCCGTCGAGAAGGGCTTCAAGGTCATGATGGAGGAGGGCCCGCTTTGCGGCTTCCCGCTCCTCGACTTCAAGCTCACCCTCACCGATGGTGGATTCCACGCGGTCGACTCCTCGCAGATGGCGTTCGAGACGGCCGCTAGGGCGGCCTTCCGCCAGAGCATGCCGAAGGCGGGGCCCCAGCTTCTCGAGCCGATCATGAAGGTCGACGTCTTCGTGCCGGACGCCAATGTGGGCGACGTCATCGGCGACCTCAACCGCCGGCGCGGCATCGTCAACTCGCAGGAGAAGGGTCACACCAACGTCCGCATCAAGGCGGACGTCCCGCTGAGCGAGATGTTCGGCTACATCGGCGACCTTCGCTCCGCTACGTCCGGCCGCGGCCAGTTCTCGATGGAGTTCAAGAACTACTCGCCCGCCCCTCGGCACATCCTGGAGAAGGTTCAGGCCGAGGTCGCCGAGCGCAAGGCCAAGAAGTAGTCAGCTCAGCTCTCGGCGCAGGATCTTGCCCGTCGCGTTGCGGGGAAGGGCTTCGATGAACGCGACTTCGCGGGGGACTTTGTAGCTCGCGAGCGCTTGTTTCACGTACGCCTTCACCGCGTCTTCGCCGAGGGTCGCGCCTCGCTTGAGGACTACGAAGGCTTTGAGGCGTTGGCCCCACTCCGGGTCGCTCACGCCGATTACAGCGACCTCCTCCACGTCGTCGCGGCCTGCGATCAGGTCTTCGACTTCCCGTGGGAAGACATTTTCGCCGCCAGAGATGATCATGTCGTCGTCGCGGCCGTCGACGAACAGTCGGCCGCCCGCGTCGAAGTGGCCGACATCACCGCTGCTAACCATTCCTTCGAGTCGCTCCTTGTCATCGCCGCTCGTGTACCCCTCGAACGAGATCGAGTTGGCAACGAAGATCCGGCCGGTCACTCCGGTGGGTAGGGGTTGCCCGTGCTCGTCGAGGATTTTGACGGCCGTGCCGAGCGGCGGTTTCCCCGCGGTGCCCGGCGCTGCGCGCATGTCTTCCGGGGTCGCCACGGTCGCCATCGCGACCTCGGTCGATCCGTAAAAGTTGTAGAGGTTGTCTCCAAACGTGTTCATCCACTCGGTCGCGAGATGACCGGGCAGCGCCGAGCCGCTCGCTGCCGTGATTCGGAGCGAGCTCAGGTCGTACTTGCGCTTGACCTCATTTGGGAGCGCCAAGATTCGTTGCATCATGATCGGGACGACGGCGAGAGTCGTGCACCGGTGTTCGGCGACCAACTTCAGTGTCACTTCCGGATCGAACCGGTGGTTCAGCACGTAGGTCGTCCCGAGAACGAGACCGAGCTGTAGCTGGCCGAGACCCCACGAATGGAAGAGTGGCGCTGCGATCAAGGTCCGTTCGCCCGATCGATAGGGGATGCGTGACAACATCGAGGCGATCGGCATCATGCCTTCTGGCGATCCGCGCTTGGCGCCTTTCGGCGTCCCGGTGGTGCCCGAGGTCAGCATGGTGAAGCGCGATTCGATGTTTGGCGGCTCGACGTTGCCATCCGCATGGTCCGCGATGACGCTTTCGATGCTCGGGTCCTCGCCCGCTCCGTAGATGACGAAACGAGGCATCCCCTTCAGCCCGTCGAGCAGGTTTCCAAACTCCTCGTCGTAGAGAAGTGCGCTCAAGTTCTCGCGTCGCCCGACCTCCGTGAGCTGAGGAGCGGCGAACATCGTGTTCATCAGCACGGTGTTCGCGCCGACCTTACAGCACGCGATGATGGTTTCCACGAAGCGCCGGTGGTTGCGACCCATGACGCCGACGACGTCCCCGGGAGACACTCCAGCCTCTCGAAGGCCGCGCGCGAGCGCGTTCGAGCGACGATTCACTTCGTCGAACGTGGCCGTCCCTTCGTCGTCGATGATGGCGATCGCATCGGGCTGGCGAATCGCCAGCGCGATGAAGCCCATTGCAGGGGACCGGCCCCAACCTTTCGCGGCTCGGATGATCCGGATGGTCTTGTCCGGCCGGATGGGCTTGAAGATCCCGGCTCGATACAGCACTCTCGCCGCCTCTAGAGTTTCACTGAATTTGCTCACGCCAGGGACACTAGCGCTTCGTCAGGCATGGTTCTACCGTCAGTATCGAAAGACGTATTCGAGCCACAGCCAATGTTCTGGGTTCGGCACTCGACGCACCGTCGACTCTCGCGCGTCGAGATGCGCGCGGAGGTCGTACCGGACGTTCAATGTGTCTTGCTCGCGCACGGTGACGGCAGCGTCGACGTAGCTCCAAAGCGTCTGCGGCATCCTGTGGTTGTCGAACAGGTCTTCGAAATCGTATCTCACGCGGAATCGAAGCCGCAGCAGCTCCAGAGGGCGGGTCGCGAGGTGGAACACTACGCCGAGGTCTCTTTGCCGCCGGATCGTCGCCAGTGAAGCGTCGAGCCAACGCTGTTGAACTTGCCAAGCGAGCGCCACGCTGCGGACGGCCGTGAAGCGGAGCTGCACCGCCAACGACGTCTTCCGCGACGCGCTCCGATGTTCCGTCCAGCCAGCAACGCTCCACGCGGAGGAGATGCGTGCGTCGATTCGCAAGAAGATCAGGCCATTGAGGTGCCCCGAAGAGAGGTTTCGCCACGCGTCGCCCAGCGCTCGAAGCGCGAGTCGTGAGCCTAGCTCGGTCGTCACCCGGCCCCGAAGCCCCACCTCGTCCCTCGTGCGGAGACCGTCGAGCTCGTCGGCTGCGGCCGTGGCCCGGGCGTACGGGTTCGCGTACTGGGGAGCATAGTAGCGTGCGGACACCTCGAGCTCCCCGGCATCCAGCGTGGTGACGCTTCTTGCGATTGCGCCGTAACCGCCTCCGCCGTCGGCCTGCCGATCGAAGCTACGCGCGAGCTCAGCGAAGAAGTCCTGGCGACGAAACCCGGCGGCCGCGTTAACCCCGATTGCCCCAAACGCGCCCCCGAACGGCTTCGCTGCGTGCTCCTGGAAGTCCAGCTCGACTCCATCCACTCGCCACTTCGGAACCGCTCCGTACCCGGTCACGCCGATATGCGTGCGCGCGTTCCAGAAGTAGCTCAGGTTCGCGCCTGCGAGCCCTTCCCCCACGAGAGCCGGCAGGCTCCCGCTGGAGACCGTCGCCGCAGGCGCTCGGTTGTCCCCGCTCCGGATGTAGACGGGG
>JBATLA010000798.1:0-3194 GCA_049669945.1 Polyangiales bacterium
GCTCACCCCGGCGCAAACGTCTGCCAACACGAGAGCGACGCCGACAAACTGGCGAGCGCCTCCGAGTTGAAGCGAACCTTTCACGAGAACCGAGAGATCCTAGTCGACGACATCGACGGGACTGCGCACCGGCTATACGGCGGGATGCCCAACTCGGTGTTCATCATCGATGGGCAAGGGCGAATCGCCTTTCGAAGCGATTGGAACGATGTGTCGGCCACCAAGAAGGCGCTGACCAAGCTTCAGCGCGGAGAGTCTGCAGGCGCCGTCCGTTCCTACTTCAAGCCCGCCAACCCTGCTGTGGGCAAGAAGGTCTTTCAACACGCCGGGAAAGGTTCGGCGAAAGACTTCTTTGGATCACTGCCGACTCTCATCAGGCAGAACCTGCTGACGCGCAACTTGCGGGAGCTTTTCTCGCGGACTCGTGCTCCGTGATTTCGGTTCGAGCGGATTGACGCGATTCACTGCGCTGACGGGGCTCGGAGCGCTCAGTAGAAGCGCGCGAGCGTGAAGACGAACCAGATCGACAGCAGCACGGGCCAAAACGCGAGCTTCACGATCAGGTTGTCCTCGTACCGGAAGAGCTTCCAGTCGACGCCGCGAAACATCGCTGCAAGGGCGAGGGTTTGCAGCGTCATGTAGAGATACATCGAGAAATAGAACAGCTCGATGTATGCAATCTCGGGTGTCTCGATGCGACTTCGCTCGTTCACGTGCGACAGCAGCAGGATGAACAGAAATCCTGCGGAACTTTGGATCACGTTCATCGTAGTGAGACCAGCACGGCCGCCCTCGTGATTGGACGACACATAGAGCACGATGAACATCATCAGCGCAACGATGAAGACGGGGATGATGTTGGCGATGAACGGATTCAGATAGATGCGCTTCGCCGCCATGTGGAAGACCAGCGTCGGGTAGCCTGGCACCGACTGGCTGTTTCCGAACGTCGATTTGAACTCACTCGTTCGGAGCGTAAAGAACGACGCGATCGTCTCGGAAGACGGCACGGTGATGTCCGGGTTCAACCCTGGCCGAACGGACGGGTTGAGAACGTCGTAGCTCCCGAGGTCCGGCACCAACAATACGTTCTTGCTGAAGTCCGGATAGAGGATCCGTAGCCGAATATCGTTCTGCTCGAATGGGAACTGTCGGTAGCTGAAATCTTGCTCCAGTGTAACCCTGAATCGCCAGGTCACCAGGACGTGATCGTCATACTCGACTTCGGATAATTTCTCGCTGACGAGGCCACGTGCCTCCCTTGCCGACACGTCGGGGAAGTAGAACCCGGGCGGAGCGACCTCATAGAGGTCCTTCGGGTACTTCATCCAGAGCTTGCCGATCAAACTCGCGTCGAATGACGACAGCTCGTAGGACTCGATGAAGACACCAGTAGGCACCTTGCTGTAGTGCCGGCCGACGAGCTTGTGGAGCTCTTCGTCGTTCTTCGCGATGTACTTGTCGAGGATGCTCTGGTTGACGATCCGCTCGAGGTCGTCGTCGAAACGCGAAAAGTCAGTCGTCACGTTCAAGTACCAGATGAGCACGATGTTGCCGACGCACACGAGAGAGACGAGTGTGGCCATGCGCCAGAGCTCGGTGCGGCTGAAACCGTTGATACCCTGAACGAGTGCCAGCAGCGCCATGAGCAGCGTGCTAATGCCGACGCCGATACGAATGATCTGCCGTCGCCCTTCGTCGGATGCACCAAGCAAGTCATCCTCGGCGAACACGAGCACGCTTTTCCAGCCCGTTGATTCCAGCTCTCTGAAGAAGAACCAAGAGTACTTGTAGGTGTAGGTGCTGTTGTAGGCCACGACCCCCTCGGCATCCTCCCGCAGGGTCTTCACGGTCGCTTCGTTCTTGCCGTCCCTCAGCGTGAACACGTTCTCGAGGAGGTAGATCGGATTCGGATGAGAGAGAATGGCGCCATTGTGATCGTAGGTGAAGCCATACCCCGCTTCACCCACGCTGAGCGAGTCGACGATCTTGGTGAAGTCGCTCAACGAGATTGTGTAGTCGACGATTCCCTCGACTCGACCTTCTCCGCCCGCGATCGGCACCCCGTAATCGACCACCATGGTCTTCGCCGCTTCCGCGTAGTACGGCTCCGACCAGCGTGCCTGCCCGGTCTCAACGACTCGTGTGTACCATTGCGCGGTAGCGAGCTCGGATGACGTGTAGTCGTAGCTGTCTTCGACGAACTGGAACTCGTCGCGGGACTTGTTGAAGAACGGCGCGAAGCGCTCCTTACCTGCGAATTCGTCTGGTTCGAACGCCACCGTCACACCCAACACGAGCGGGAAGCGTCGGCTCTCCTCCTTGATGCTTTCGAGTAGCTGCGTCTCGGATTCCACGCCCGCAACCGCAGCTGCATACTGCTGGGCACGCTCCGCAATTTCGGACAGCGTCGCGTCGAGCGCCTCGGCGACGCGGGTACCGGCTTGCCGACCCAACTCGATGCTCTGTTTCTCGCGGTCCTGCTTGTGACTCAGGTAGTCGACGACGGAGTGGAGCGTGAGTCCAGCTGCACACAGGTTCACCAAGACGAGTACGCCGGTGCCTACCTTCGAGAGGGACGCTCCGCGGACCATATCAGTGCCCACCCACGAGCGTGCGCGGTTGAAGCGGTCGCGCCCTTCGAACACGTCGTTGTGGCCCGGCGCATGTCTCGGTCCGTTGCGTCGGGCAGCAGCCGGTCTCGTCGCTCAAGGTGCGATCTTCTTCTTGATCGCCTTTGCGACGGGCGTTGGGACACTGCCGAGCGCGTTCAGCATGTGCGGCAGCGCTTTGAGTTTCAGGCCTTCGTACTCGCTCGGTACGATGGCTTCGATCAGAAACGGGCCACGCGTCTCGAAGGCATCTTTCAGGGCTGCGCTGAAGTCCTCGGCCCGTGCAACGCGTCGTGCCGGCACGCCCATGCCTTGGGCCATCGACACGAAGTCGATCGCTGGTTCCGACAGGTCCAACTGCGCCTTGGCCTCGGGACCGATTTTCTCTGCGCCCACGCGCTCGAGCTCGATGTTGAGGATGCCGTACGAGCGGTTGTTGAAAATGACGGTCGTCACATTGAGACCCTCGGCCGCGATCGTCCACAAGGCCTGAATCGTGTACATGGCGGAGCCGTCGCCCACGAGTGCCAGCACCGGACGGTCCGGCGAGGCCACCGCCGCGCCCACGGCGACTGGCAGACC
>JBATLA010000799.1:0-11225 GCA_049669945.1 Polyangiales bacterium
GCCCAGAAGCGTGAGCACGGTGAAGCATTCACGGTACCGGAACGACTCGAGGTCGCCGCGCGCGCGCTCCTCCAGCGGGATCTCCTCCAGAAGCGGCAGCACCGGGGCGACCTCTGCTTCGATGGCGCCGAGCCCGGTGCCGCCGGTCGCCGGTTGCGCCTCGTCGAGCAGGAGCTGAAAGCGCTCGTGGGCAGACGGTAGCTTGGTCACGATCGCCCCACTCTAACACTCTTTGGGTTGGGTCGAATCCGGCGTGATATACCCATCGGGCATGGTTGCCACAATCCTCGTCGTCGATGACGAAAAGAACATCCGGCGTACTTTGCGCATGGTGCTCGAGGGCTCCGGTTTCAACACGATCGAGGCTTCATCCGCGGAGGAGTGCCTCGAACAGCTCGACAGCAACGAAGTCGACTTGGTCATTCTCGACGTTCGGCTGCCGAAGATGAGCGGCATCGAAGCACTCGCGAAGATCCGAGACGAGCCCGAGACTCGACGCCTTCCCGTCCTCATGGTTTCCGGGCACGCATCGGTAGCTGAAGCGGTGCAAGCGGTGCAGCTCGGTGCGACCGACTTCTTCGAGAAGCCGCTCGATCGTGACCGTGTGCTGGTCACCGTGCGCAACGCGCTCCAAACGTGGCAGCTGCAGCGCGAAGTCGAGCAGCTCCGCGCCGACGTCGAACAACGCTACGAGATGATCGGCGAGAGCCCCGTGATGCGATCGCTGTTCGCCCAGCTCGAGAAGGTGGCGCCGACCAATGGGCGGGTGATGATCTATGGAGAAAGTGGGACGGGCAAGGAGCTCATCGCCCGCGCGATTCACCGATTGAGTCCACGCGCGGACAAGGCATTCATCAAAGTGAACTGCGCGGCCATTCCCGCGGAGCTGATCGAGAGCGAGCTCTTCGGATACGAGCGGGGCGCGTTCACGGGAGCGCAGGGTCGCAAGAGGGGCATGTTCGAGCTCGCCAACGCGGGCACGCTGTTTCTCGACGAGATCGGCGACATGAGCGCGAGCGCGCAGGCCAAGGTTCTGCGCGCGCTCCAGAGCGGAGAGATCTCGCGCGTCGGGGGCGAAAAAGCGATCGCGGTCGACGTGCGCGTGTTGGCGGCGACCAACAAGGATCTAGAGAACGAGGTCAAGGAAGGACGCTTTCGCGAGGACCTCTTCTTCCGGCTGAACGTGGTGCCGATCGAGAGTCCCCCGCTTAGAGACCGGAAGACCGACGTGGCAGTGCTGGCCAAGGGCTTCCTTCGGGACTTCTGCGCGGAGAACGGAGTTCGCTGCAAGCCGATCGACGAGGAGGTGTTGGTGGCGTTGGCCGAACGGCCGTGGCCCGGCAACGTTCGCGAGCTTCGCAACGTCGTCGAACGAATGTCGATCTTGAGTGGCGATCGAATCACCCTCGACGATCTGCCCGCCGAGGGCGTCCTCAGCGAGGGGCGCCGGGATTCGGCGACGCCCTCGGATTTCCCACGGGCGGTGGACGAGAGCGGCGAAAGGCTGACTTTGCGCGAGTATCGAGGCCGGGCGGAGAAGGACTACATCCTTCAGACGCTCGCTGAGGTCGGCTGGAACATCTCGCGGGCGGCGACGATCCTCGGCGTCGAACGAACCAACCTTCACAAGAAGATGCGGAGCTATGGTATTCGTCGGGCAGAGGCATGATCCGTCGTTCGATTAGGCTGGTGTGGACGGGCGTCGTTCTGGCGTTTCTGGCCTACGTGCTCTTCTTCGTCCAACTCGGTGAGCGTTCCGCTTTTGGCCACTTGATGCGCGTCATCAAGACCGACGAGGCACAAGAGCTCGGCCGCGAGGTCAGTGCCGCGACGGAGCGCGTCGCCAAGCGAATCGGGGACCAGGTGCATGATGCAACCGAACCGCCCCGTGAGGACGCCGGCGTGTCCGAAGTCCCCGAGGCCCTGGTCGACTCGCTCGACAGCATCGTCGGCCACTCGTACGCGCGCGAGGATCGCCTCGAGGCCGCGACCGAAGAGCAAACCGAGTAGCGCGCGGTTTCTCGTGCTACGGCCACTCGAGCTGGAGGCGTTTCATCTTCCGCCAGAGCGTGGTGGGACTGAGGCCGAGGAGCTCCGCGGCCCGCTCCTTGTTGCCCTCGACTTGGCGAAGCGCGCGGATGATGGCGCCGCGCTCCACTTCCTGCACCAGGTCCGCCAAAGACTGACGCTCGTGGAGGCTCCCGCCGTTGCCGTTCGAGTTCGGCGCAATGTCGGAGAGTTGAAGCTGGCCGTCTTGTGCGAGAGCCACACCCTGCTCGATCAGATTCTCGAGCTCGCGGATGTTGCCCGGAAAATCATAGGACAGGAGATAGTCCAGCACGCCGGCGCCAAGCGTTGCGTGGCGCCCCATCTTCTTCCCGTACTTCTCGAGGAAGCTCTGAACGATTGGCGCGATGTCTTCCTTGCGCTCGCGCAGGGGCGGAAGCTCGAAGCGCGCGACGTTGAGGCGGTAGTAGAGGTCCTCTCGAAACCGCTTTTGCTCGATCAGAGTGCGGAGATCTTGGTTGGTCGCCGCGATGATCCGCGCGTCGACGTTGATCGAGCTGTTGTCGCCGAGACGCCGGATCTCGCCTTCTTGAATCGCGCGCAGCAGCTTTGCTTGCAGAGACGGGGGCGTCTCTGCGATTTCGTCGAAAAAGAACGTGCCGCCGTTGGCTTCTTCGAAGAGTCCTTTCCGTGTTTGGACGGCGCCGGTGAACGCGCCGCGTACATGGCCGAACAGCTCGCTCTCGAGCAGCGTCTCGGTAAGCGCGGCGCAGTTGATCGAGACGAAGGGCCGCTCGCCGCGAAGGGAGTTCGCGTGAATCGCACGCGCCACGAGCTCTTTACCCGTGCCGCTCTCGCCGGTGATGAGCACCGTCGCGTCGGTGGGTGCGATGCGGACGATACGTCCGAGAACGTCGCGAATCTCCGCGGACTCGCCGATGATGTTGCCGAAGTTGTATCGCTCGCGGAACTCGGAGGAGGCGGTTTCGGCGCCAGGCTCGCGAGTGCGCGCGGCGCGGGCGACCTTCGTCATGAGCTCCTCTTCGACGAACGGCTTCTGCACGAAGTCGTGCGCCCCGAAGCGCATCGCCTGGACCGCGTCTTCAATCGTGCCGAACGCGGTCATCACGATGACCGGAGTCACAGGCGAGGATTCGCGCGTCCTGCGCAACACCTCGAGCCCGCCGACGTCGCCCATCCGTAGATCTGTGATCACGAGGTCGTAGCCGTTCCCCTCGACCAATTCGCACGCGGATTCGCCGTCCTGGGCTTGGTGGACGTCGTACCCCTCCAATCGAAGCATCTCGGCGAGCATGCTTCGCGCGTTGTCCTGATCATCGACGATGAGAATCCTGGCCATCCCCCAACCGGTTCCGTCTCGCTTGACCTTACCGCAAATCGAGGTTCTGTGCCCGGCCGGTCAGTCGAGGACGTCGTGGAGCACCGCGAGGACCTCGTCCCGGTAGTCCCCGGGGAAGATCAGCCGCGGCCGCTCGATTCGCTTGTTGCGGAGCTGTCCGAGGATGAACGACGCGTCGCCGAGACGCCGGAGTGGCTGATGGCGGAGTGTCACCCAGAGGCCTTTGCTGGTCCCATCGGTGGGCTCTGGGTAGGGAACGTCCTCGGCCATGTCGAGCGAAACAGTGAGGTCGGTGCGTACGCCGTGGGCGCCGACGATATCGCGTGTGCGCTCGAGCGCTTCATTCCAGAGGTCTGGGCGCTGGTCGGGAAGTGGTACGGTCTTGGGGAGATCCCGGCTTCGAAGGCGCTTGCTGAAGGACGCAAGTGTCCGGTCACGGCCATGCTCCCATGCGCTCAGGCAGGTCAGGAGCTCCGCGTCGTCCATCCGAAGGTACTCTTCGACGGAGATCGATTCGCCGAGCGCCGCGGCGCGGAACGCAGGCAGGAGTGGATCGGGCGGCGTTCCCTCGAGGATGAGCTCGCTGACGCGCATGAAGATCGCGCGCACCAACGCGTCAGCCGCCCGCGTCGCTTTGTGATGGTAAACCTGCTGGTACATGAAATGCCGTCCGAGGAAGAAGCTCTCGACGGGCGGTAATCCTTTTCGTCCTTGGACGGCGAGCACCCAACGCCCTTCGACACAGGCAAACGTCAAGGCGTGCAGCAGCCAGTCGAGATCGTAGAGCCCGTAGCGAACTCCGGTCATGTGGCTGTCGCGCAAGAGGTAGTCCGCGCGGTCGACGTCCAGCGTCCCGCTCACGCTCTGGCTCAAGTACCCGAGGCGATAGTTGCCGTTGAGCAAGCCGGCGACGCGCCCTGACATGCCGGCCGAGATCGATTCCAAGGTCTGATGCACCTCCGTCGATTCATCGAGCACGATGTCCTGGGTCCATTGCTCGTGGTGCTTGGCGTGCGGCAGGACCTCTTCGAACAGATGGGAAAATGGACCGTGGCCAAGGTCGTGGAGGAGCGCCGCCGCCAGCGCATCACCGCGGGCTTCTTCGTCCAACTTCTGGTCCGAGGGAAGCTCGTCGCTGCAGGAGTCGATGCGGTCTTGGAGCGCCTGCATCACGTGCGCGGTGCCGATTGCGTGGGAGAAGCGGGTGTGCTCTGCGCCGGGAAACACGAGCGACGCGAGACCGAGTTGACGCACGCGTCGGAGCCGCTGCACCTCACGGGTGTCGAGAAGCGATCGGACGACCCGCTCCGCCATGCCGTCGAAGGCGATCAAACCGTGGACCGGATCCCTGAGAATCACCCCGGAACGCTACCACCGCGCTCTCAGAACGCCAGCGTTCCAAATCGTCCATCGCGGGGAACGTCGAGAGTCGTCCCGCGCCGGACCACCGCGACAGTGTCGGCTTGCCACAGCGGCAACACGGGAAGGTCTCGGGCCAGCACGCGCTGCACTTCGTCGTAGGCGGCCCGGCGTTCTTTGCGCTCGATTCGCGTCCTCCCGAGCTCGAAGAGCGCATCGAGATCGTCGTTGGCGTAACGCCATCGGTTCGCGCCTTCGCTTTCAGGCCCTGGAACGCGTGACGAATCGAAGAACCAGCTCAGGACATGCGGCTCGATGACTTCGGGAACCTGAAGCAGGGTGATCTCGAAGCGACCGCGGTTGAGATCCGAAATCAGCGTGGCGGCCTCGGACGGCCTCACGTCGACCTCGATTCCGACATCCCGCAACATGGCCGCGATCGCCCTCGCCACCGATTGCCGAAAACGTTCGGACGTCGTCCGGAGCACCAAGCTCATTCGTGGCGCGTCACCGGGCGGATCGGGGAACCCCGCTTCGTCGAGGAGTGCGCGCGCCAGGTCCGGGTCGAAGGTCTGCGTCGCAAGCCCTTCTACCGAGGCCCAGTGACCCTTCGGAATCCAACTGTCGGTCACTTGGGCGAGCCCGTGGTACTTCGCCTGCACCAAGAGGCCGCGATCGATGGCGTGCCCGATCGCGCGCCTCACCCGGACGTCGTCGAGTTTGTCGGACCGAGTGTGAAATCCGAGGTACATCGTCGAGATTCCGGGAGCGCTCAGGGTCTCGAAGCGTTCGTCGTTCTCGAACAAGGGGAGCAGAAGCGGCGGAATCGAGGCGATGGCGACGTCGCCCTCCCCAGCCAGCATTCGGAGGGCACGGGTGTTGTCGTCGCGAATCACGACGAGCCGAAGACTTGGCTGAAGGGGAGCGCCGCGGTGCCAATGCGGATTGGCACGGAGCTCCAGCACGCCTGGGTCTCGTTTGACCAAGCGATAGGGTCCGGCCCCGATCGGAAACGGCTCATTGGGCGTAGCCACGCGGCGGTGCGCGTCCTCGCTTCGGACGATCGGAAGCTCCAGGTCCGTGAGGAAGGTCGCGTGCGGATCGCGCAACACGAAAAGGATGGTCAGAGGATCGGACACGCGCATCTCCGCGATGCGGCGATACGTATGCGCGTAGCGGCTTCGGAGATCAGGGTCGACGACGCCCTCGAAGGTGGCGACCACGTCTTGTGCGTCGAGTGCGCTACCGTCGCTGAAGCGGAGGCCAGGCTTGAGCTGTACTAGGAACTCGGTCGGGCTCTTCGCGGTCACGGAGCGTGCGAGGTCCGGGATGACCTCCAGTGTCCTCGGGTCGATCGTCACCAGTGAAGCGAAGAGCAGGCGTGACACGCGAAGCCCGTACGGATCGCCCACGAACCTCGGGTCCAGTTGCTCTGCGTCACGGGGGAGCATCACGACGAGGGCCTCGGGATCGCGCTCGGGCGCCTTGGTGCAGCCTAGGCCGATCACTAGGAGGCAAAGCATGGCGCTGCTAGGCTTCCGCAGATGGCGCACCGCGCGCTCCTGATTTTCCTGATCGCTGGCCTGCTGGTTTCGAGCCCCGAAGCTCATGCGCGGGGGCCTCGGCCTTTGGCGCAGACGCTCGCCGGCCTCGTCCTTCAGGCTGGGCTCGGTGATGGCATTGGGATTCACGTCGTTCGCCTGCACGATGCTGAGGAACTCTACCGCAATCAGCCCGCGCGACCTCGGAATCCTGCATCGAACCAGAAGCTTCTGACCGCCGCGGCGGCGCTTTGGCGTCTCGGCCCGACCTTCCAGGCCGACACCCGGATCGAAGGAGAGATCGATCACGGGCACGTGAAGAGCTTGGTGGTCCGTCCGTCGGGCGACCCAAGCCTCGGCTACCCGGCGCTCGTGGCGTTCGGGGACAGCATGCGTCTGCGAGGTGTCGATACGGTCGACCGAATCGTGATCGATGATGGCTACTTCGACGACCAGATCCTGCCGCCTGCGTTCGATCAACAGCCGAAGGAAGCGGCCTCGTTTCGAGCTGCGATCTCCGCCTTCGCAGTCAACCGCAATAGCTACGTCGTCCACCTGGGACCCGGGCCCGAGGTAGACGGAACGGCGCGCGTGCGCGTCCTCGCCGACGGGTACGTTCAGATCGACAACCGTACGGTCACGACGGCAGGTGGTCCGCCGTCGCCGCGCATCGACCACAAGCTCACGGATGACGGTCACCTTGCCGTTCGCGTCGAGGGGAACATCCCGAAGCAGGTCCGAACGCTCTTCTATCGTCGCCGCGTGCCAGACCCGAAGGCGTACGCAGCGAGCCTGCTCATACGTGCGTTCCGGGAGGCGGGCGTCCAAGGCGATCTGGCTGTCGGGTACGGTGCGGTGGTCGATGATCTTCCCGTGATCGGGCAGATGCAGTCGGCGCCGCTCAGTACCTTGCTCACCGGTGTGGGGAAGTGGAGCGACAACTTCACAGCGGAGATGCTGCTGAAGATCATGGGGGCGCAGGCGGAGCGACCGGGGACATCGGCCAGAGGTGTAGCGGTGGTACGTGAAGAGCTGGACAAACACGGCGTCGACATCGCGGGCCTCGTGATGATCAACGGCTCAGGTCTGTTCGATGGCAATCGCGTCGCGCCAAAGCACGTGACTCAGACCTTGCTCGCTGCGTACAACGACCCGGCGATTCGCGCAGAGTACGTGGCGCATCTCGCCGTTGGCGGCTCGGACGGTACCCTGAAGTCACGCCTCGAGGACCTGCCCCGGCCGCGCATGGTGCGCGCGAAGACCGGGACGCTCCGTGACGTCATCGCCCTGTCGGGGTATGTGCTCGGAGAGCCGGGGCGCTCCGTGGCGTTCAGCTTTTTGGCGAACGGGATTGCTGGGCGGCAGAAGGAAGCCAGGGATCTGGCCGACAACATCGTACGGGCCCTTGCGGACTACGCGGTGGGAGTGGGCGGGTCGGATGTGACTCGACCCTGACGCTGCTACACACGGTGGATGCGCTTCGTTCTTCTTGCACTCCTCGCCTCGATGGGTTGTACACCCAAGCCACCGGCTGATCCGCACGACACGCCCATGACCCCACCCACTGCCGCCGAGCACCCGCACTTTGTTACCCTTCACGACGACACCCGAGTCGACGACTACTTCTGGCTTCAGGACAAAGAGTCGCCCGATGTGCGCGCCTACCTCGAGGCGGAGAACGCCTACGCCGAGGACTTTCTAGCGCCCACCGCGGACCTACAGAGAACCCTCTACGACGAAATCGTTGGGCGCATTCAAGAGACCGACCAAAGCGCGCCCTACCGCAACGGTGCCTTCGAGTACTACCATCTCACGGAAGAGGGAAAGCAGTACCGAACCTACTGCCGCCGTGAGCCCGGTAAGCCTGATACGCAAACCGTGCTCCTCGACATGAATGCGCTGGCCGAAGGTCGGCCATTTTTGGGCCTCGGCGCCTATGAGGTTTCGCCGAATGGACGTTACCTCGCGTACTCGCTCGATGAGACGGGATTCCGAGACTACACGTTGCAGATCAAGGATCTCCGAACGGGGCGGGTGTTGCCCGATCGTATGCAGAGAGTGAAGTCGGTGGCTTGGGCGAGCGACAGCGCGACGCTCTTCTACACGGTCGACGACGATACGAAGCGTGCACACCGGGTGTTGCGGCATCGGCTCGGCGACACCGGCGACGATCAGGTGCTCTACCAAGAGGACGACGAGCGATTCCGGGTCGCAGTGTGGCGGGCCCGAAGTGGACGACTGGTGTTTCGGGGGTCGTTCAGTCATACGACGAGTGAAATTGCGTTCCTTCCCGCCGAGGAGCCCACCGCGGCTTGGCGCCTGGTCGCCGAGCGAGAGCAAGACCACGAGTACGACGTCGAGCACCGTGGCGACGAGCTCTTCATCCGCACGAACGACCGGGGCCGGAACTTCCGTGTGGTGCGGGCGCCGCTCGCCTCGCCGGGGCGCGGGTCATGGAAAGAATTGATCGCGCACCGGGACGACGTCATGGTCGAGGGCCTCGATGTGTTCGAGGGGTTCTACGTCGTACTCGAACGCGAAATGGGCCTCCCGCACGTGCGGATCGAGCGTTTCGATACCAGCGCCTCAGATCGCATTGCCGTTATAGAGCCGGTGTATGCGATCTACCCTGGCGACAACGAGGATTTCGGGACGGACGTCTATCGGTTCCGCTATGAGTCGCTGACGACCCCGGATTCGGTCTTCGACTACGACGTCGGGGAGAAGAGCCAAACACTCGTCAAACAGATCGAGGTCCTTGGTGGCTACGACCCCGCAAACTATCGCGCGGAGAGACTGTGGGCGACCGCCCAAGACGGCACCGAGGTTCCGATCTCGCTTGTCTACAAGCAAGGCAGCTTGGACGCTGGCGCCGCGCGGATGCTTCTGGTCGGCTACGGCTCCTACGGCTACCCCTATCCCACGACGTTCTCTCACGCTCGCGTGAGCTTGCTTGATCGCGGCTTCGTCTACGCCATCGCTCACATCCGCGGCGGCGGCGAGCTCGGCAAGCCGTGGCACGACCAGGGTCGCATGGACCACAAGATGAACAGCTTCACAGATTTCATCGCTGTGGCCGAGCACTTGATCGGCGAGGGCTACACGAGCACCCCACAGCTCGCCATCGAAGGCGGCAGCGCTGGCGGCTTGCTGATGGGCGCGGTCAGCAACCTGCGCCCGAACCTCTTCGGCGCCGTCGTTTCACTCGTGCCTTTCGTCGACGTGTTGAACACGATGCTCGACGATAGCCTGCCCCTCACCGTCGGCGAGTACGAGGAATGGGGCAATCCCAACGAACGGGACGCGTACTTCCGCATCAAGAGCTACTGTCCGTACACCAACATCGAGAAGGCTCCCTACCCGACGATGCTGGTTCGAACCTCGCTAAACGACAGCCAGGTCATGTACTGGGAGCCGGCGAAGTACGTCGCCAAGCTCCGCGCCCACAAGACCGACGACAAGCCGTTGGTCTTCAAGATCAACATGGACGCCGGCCACGGCGGTGCCTCCGGACGCTACGACTATTTGAGGGAGACGGCGCTGGACTACGCGTTTGTGCTGACGCAGTTGCGCCGCTAGTTCACGGCGGCGATCGACCAGGCGATCGACAGCTGAGCTGCGTAGTAGAGGGGCAATCCCCAGGCTCGATTGATGAACTCTCTGGACACGAAGCGGTCGCGGACGACTGCGATGTCAGACGCGGTAAACATGATCGCCCCCACGGGGATCATCCACGGAGCCCCCGCACCGCCCGCGCCGACTGCGGCGACGCACATCAATCCGATGACTAGCATGTACGCCGCAATGGGGGCCCTCATCTCGGGCGCGTGGGGAAAGACCCATCGACCGACGAAGAAGAGAACGACCACCATGGCAACCGCGGTGGCGGCCGCCGCGCTCGCGTCAAGGCCGAGCGACGCGAAAGCGACGACGTACACCACGTGCCCCAGGAGAAAGGACACCAGCCCGCCGATGAAGAACTGTCTTGCGTGCCCGAGCAGGAACACGTCGCCGAGCGCACCGAGAACCAGCCCCGCAAGGACGAGCTTCCCGTAGCGCGACTCGAGTGCGCCAAAGCCGATTGCCGCAACGAGGAAGCCGAGCGATGCCAGCGGCTTGCCCAAGGCGCGGAGCCCGGGCTTGTCTTTCCATTCACCGTAGAGAAGCACCACGAGCCCGACGGTCGTCATGATCTCGCCGATCGCGTTCAGTTTCATGCTCCGGGTCGTAACACGAGGCTCACTCGGGCGGCAGTGCGCGTTTGAGGTCGGCGATCTTCAGCTCGATCCGACGTCGCTTCTTCTTCCTCCGCTTGAGCTTGGGCGACGCCATTGAAGATGCCGACCAGACCGCCCGCCAACGCCAACGCCCCACTGACTATCAACGCGGGCCCGGCCCCCCCGGGGCCCCCGGACGTCGCCTCGAAGTTCGTGACGCCTATTCCGAGCGCCAGCATGAAGGCACCCCCTGGCACGAGAACCGAGGAGACCCCAACACCGGCGCGCAGTCTGGCGAGGTTCACGCTGTTGTAGTCCTTCTCGAGCTGCGCGACCCGCTCCTGCACCTGCGAGGGAGTCATCACCCCGAGCTCAGAGCCGGACAGCACGACGGTGTCCGACTGAGCAACCGCACTCCCCGCAGGCAGCGCGACCGCAAGCAAGGCTCCAAGACAAGCAAGGAAGAGTATTCGCATGAGACATCTCCTTTCCTGATGACACCGTTAAAGTGCGAGCTTCGTGCCAGGCAGAACGTGTGGGGATTTCCAAAGGAAATCGGGTCAAGAGGGCACACACCGTTGCCTCACCCGTGAATCCCCCGCGCCACCCGTGTGACGACGGCGCACGGTAGCCGTCCCCCCTCGCAGATCTTGGGCGATCAAGGCTTGACGTCGATGGCACCCCGAGCACGTGTCGCTGTCGCTGTCGCTGTCGCTGTCGCTGTCGCTGTCGCTGTCGCTG
>JBATLA010000800.1:0-4679 GCA_049669945.1 Polyangiales bacterium
AAGACGGTTCTCATCATGGAGCTGATCAACAACGTCGCGAAGGCGCACGGCGGTGTGTCCTGCTTCGCGGGCGTCGGCGAGCGTACACGTGAGGGTAACGACCTTCTGCTCGAGATGAGCGAGTCGAAGCTCGAGACCGGCGAGTCCGTTCTGTCGAAGACCGCGTTGATCTACGGCCAGATGAACGAGCCGCCCGGCGCGCGTGCACGAGTCGCACTCAGCGCGCTGACCGTGGCGGAGTACTTCCGTGATGAAGAAGGCCAGGACGTTCTTCTGTTCGTCGACAACATCTTCCGCTTCACGCAGGCCGGCTCCGAGGTGTCCGCGCTTCTCGGCCGTATTCCGTCCGCGGTCGGTTATCAGCCGACGCTGTCGACCGAGATGGGCGCGCTTCAGGAGCGCATCACCTCGACCAACAAGGGCTCGATCACGTCGGTGCAGGCGATTTACGTTCCGGCGGACGACTTGACCGACCCCGCACCCGCCACGACGTTCGCTCACTTGGACGCCACGACGGTCTTGTCGCGTTCGATCGCGGAGCTCGGTATCTACCCCGCCGTGGACCCGCTCGACTCGAGCTCGACCATGCTCGACCCGAACATCCTCGGCGAGCGTCATTACCGCGTGGCTCGTGGCGTGCAGGAGACCTTGCAGAAGTACAAGGACCTGCAGGACATCATCGCGATTCTCGGCATGGACGAGCTCAGCGAAGATGACCGCCAGGTGGTCGACCGCGCGCGTAAGATCCAGCGTTTCCTCTCGCAGCCCTTCTTCGTCGCCGAGCAGTTCACCGGCCTCAAGGGCGCGTACGTGCCGCTCGAAGAGAGCATTTCGGGCTTCGAGGAGATCCTCGACGGCAAGCTCGACCACATTCCGGAGCAGGACTTCTACCTCAAGGGCAACATCGACGAGGTGAAGGAAGCGTTCACGAAGCGCGGCAAGGAGTAATCCGCCATGGCTACCTCCGAGCATCTGCAACTCGACGTCGTCACACCGGTCGGCTCCGTGCTTTCCATGCAAGTGGATTCGGTGCAGGCCCCAAGCGTCGAGGGCGAGTTCGGCGTGCTCCCGAACCACCTTCCCTTGCTGGCTGCACTCAAGTGCGGCCTGCTCGTCTGGGAAGTGGAAGGCAAGCGCAAGGTCGCCGCGATCGGCCCGGGCTTCGTCGAAGGCGGTCCCGACAAGGTGCTGTTGCTGACCGACCTGTTCGCGTCACCCGAAGACATCAAGCCCGACGCCGTGCGTGAAGAGCTGGCGAAAGCCGAAGAGGCACTCAAGGCATTTGGCGAGCTGTACGAAGGCCCCGATTACAACGAGCTTCAGCGCGATGTAGACTGGGCGCACGCCCGCTTGGAGGCCTACGCGGCCTCGCGCGCTGTTTAACATCCACCCACCCACCCCCACTGCACCAAGGCCGCCTCAGCGGCTGCTTGCTCGGCTTCGACCTTCGAGCGCCCGGCACCGGTTGCCACCTGTTCACCGTTGAGCTCGAGCGCCACCGTGAACTCGCGTTCGTGGTCGGGGCCTTCGCTGCTGAGCAGTTGATAACTCGGGGTGCCGCCGAGGTTTGCCTGTGCCCACTCTTGGGCGCGGGACTTGGCATCGCGGTGGCCGGGAGCAGCAGTGTGGAGTCGCGGTTCGAAGATGCGGCGTGCCGCCGCGAATGAGGCGTCGGCACCGCCGTCCGAGTAGATGGCGCCAATGCAAGCTTCGAGGGCGCTCGACAAAAGTCGTGGCTTCTCACGGCCGCCCGACTTCTCTTCGCCCTTGCCGAGGCGAAGCGCTGCGCCGACGCCGATCGCCTCCGCGGCTTCGGCGAGGCCCTTCTCGCTCACGAGGTCTGCGCGGCGACGAGTGAGCTCGCCCTCGGCCGCGTCCGGGAACTGCACGTAGAGCAGCGAGGCGGCGACGAGATCCACCACCGCGTCGCCCAGAAATTCGAGGCGTTCGTTGTCCGCGGAGGACAGATGGGGGTTCTCATTCTTGAACGAACGATGTGTGAGCGCATCGAGCAAGAGCCCCGTGTCCGCAAATGAGTAGCCGAGCTCGCGGCAAAGCGCCCGCATCGCCTCGTCTAAGGGCTCGTCCCTGTTCGACATCGCCGGGAACGTATCAGCAAGGGCGAGGGGGATCCATCCACGTCGAGCCCATGTTATACGCGGCGGGTGGAGTTCCCGCCCGACGAGCTGCAGACGCGACGACTTCGGCTGCGGCGACCTAAGCTGGAGGATGCAGACCTCGCTTTTGAAGCCTATGCCTCCGACGAAGAGGTCACACGCTATCTGACGTGGACGGCCCATTCGACGGTGGCGCAGACGCGCGAGTTCTTCCAACAGGCAATTGACGCGTGGGACCTGCGAATGGGCCACCGGGTTTGGTTGATCGAGCGGCGATCGGACGAGACCTTGCTTGGCAGCATCGGATGCACCGTCTGGTTTCATCGCGTCGAGGTCGGTTTCGCGTTGGCCAAACAGTTTTGGGGCCAAGGCTACATGCCCGAGGCGTTGGCGCGCGCATGCGAAGCTGCCTTCGACGACCCGCGCATCTTTCGCGTGCAAGCGGTTTGCGATGCAGAGAACCAGCGTTCGGCCCGCGTCATGGAAAAGGCGGGGATGCGGTTTGAGGGACGACTCGAACGCTACGGGTATCTTCCGAACCGGGCGGACGTTCCGCGCGACTGCCTCATGTACGCGCTCATTCGCGGCGATTGAATCGGGGATCGAAGCAGCTACACTCGGCCACCCGATGCGCCTGCTGACTACCGTAGACTCCCGCGCCGCCGCGCAAACGCTCGGCGACGCGCTCTATTCCGACGGAGTGGCGACCACCGTGAAAGAAACCCGCGACGGGGAGTTCGCGGTGTGGGTCCACGATGAAGATCGGATCGAACACGCGAAAGCGTTTCTCGGAACTTTTGATCCGGGCTCGTCGGACATCGAGGACATGGCCAAGAAGGCGCGAGCGAAAAAGCGCCAAGAAGCCAAAGCCGACGAGAAGCTACGCGCCCGCACCGAAAAGATTCGTCAGCAGATCGAGGCGAAGCAGAACATGCGCATCGGCACGGTGACGGCGGGGTTGATCGCGATCTGCGTCGTTGTCTTCTTCCTCACGGGAATGGGCGAGAACATCGACGTAGTCCGTCTCTTCACGTTCGTCCCTCTCGTGCCGGTGAAAGGCGGGTACATTCCCGGAAACCCGAGCGACCTCGTCGAACAGCCTTGGCGGCTGGTCACACCGATGTTCTTGCATTTCGGCTGGATGCACATCTTCTTCAATCTGTGGTGGCTCAAGGACTTGGGCACCGCGGTCGAGCGCGTGTTCTCGCCGCGCTACCTCCTCACGTTCGTCTTGGTCGTCGCGCTGTTCTCGCACACCCTCGAGTACGTGATGTCGGGCGGCAGGATCTTCGGCGGCATGTCGGGTGTCGTCTACGGGCTGTTCACGTTCTTCTGGATCCGTGGTCGCCTCGACCCGAGCTTCCCCTATCGTATTCCGCAGCAGCTCGTGACCTTCATGCTCATCTGGCTCGTGCTCGGTTTCACCGGCTGGGTCGGCCACATCGCGAACTGGGTC
This sequence comes from Polyangiales bacterium, assembly GCA_049669945.1. Lineage (GTDB taxonomy): Bacteria > Myxococcota_A > Polyangia > Polyangiales > Houyiibacteriaceae > SG8-38. The sequence continues at coordinate 3,574 of JBATLA010000800.1, forward strand.
CACTCTGGCGGATTGATCGCAGGAGCGCTGTGGGGCGCGATCTCGTCGGGCTACCTCGGGCGCAAGCTCGGCCGCTGAGGCTGAACGCTGTCGCCGGCGCTGTTACAGCAGCGGGAAGATCCGAGCGTATGTGCCGTCTCGATCCCCATCGATCTCGTCGATGATCGATTGCAGGGTCGCCCTGCCCTCTCGTTCGACCAGGCGGTCGTTGTGGGCGAGCACCGAGGCGGCGACTGTGCGCGGCGGCTTGCCCGCCTGGAGCTCGCTCAAGTCGAGCTTGAAGATGTCGGTGTAGTGAGGGGGATCCTGTGCACGGATTTCGTCGAGGCGCGCCCGGCGGACGAGCTGGACGGTGGGGTCTGGGGTTTGACGGAGGAGCTGAATCGTTCCGCTCGAGTCACCAGGCTCGGGATGAAACGGGGCGCTGAGGAAGACGTCGTCGCGAAGCGCGCCGACCTCTTCGCTCCATGCTGCGAAATTCCCAGGGCTTCCCTCGAAGCGTGGCGCGATGATGAACGCGACCTCGGCCCGATCGTCGCTTGCCCATGCGTCGACGACGGGCGCGAGCTCCCGCGCGGCGACCACCACGTCCACGACGACGTGCGCCCGGACATGCTCCTCCGAACGTGCAGGCCTGGCCCATGGGCAGATCGAGAAGCGCTCGATGAGCTCTCGTTGATAGCGTTGGTGCAGGCGGAGCGCCTCGCGGACGAGCGCTTCGCTAGGGCTCTCGGGACTCAAGTGGCGCCCTGCCCGATTCTTCGCGAGAGATACTCTTCGAGGTGCGGGACGACACTCAGCTGGAGCGCTTCCTCCGGCGTGTGGAACTCGGCTTGCACGACCTCGCGGGCGTCGACCTGCACACTCGGTGCTTCGTCCACCTCGAGCTCGTAGATGTCGAGCGTGTCCTTGCGGTACTCGAAGAAGTGAGTTCCATGGTACGCGTGAACCAAACGCCTGGGCTGCACGCGAATGCCCACTTCTTCGTGAAGCTCGCGCGCCGCCGTGGCGCGGCGGTCCTCCCGAGCCCTCACATAACCGCCCGGCAAGGTGAGCTGCCGCCGGTAGGAGTTTTTGACGAGCAGGACGCGGCCGTGGTGCCACAC
>JBATLA010000801.1:0-6126 GCA_049669945.1 Polyangiales bacterium
GCCCGCGTACCAAATGGCTGGTCGATCGACACATCGCGCCCATGTTCGACTTCTTCACGACGCTCGTGAGTGAAGCGCAAGAGGCGGGCGTGCTCCCTCACACGCGTCCGATTCATCTCTTCTACACACTGCTTGGTGCAACCTCGTTGATCTTCACGCACGCACAGGAATGCAAGCACCTGACCGGCCGAGACCCGATGCAAGAAGACATGATCGAGGCACACGCCGAAGCGGTCGCGAGCCTGATCTTGCGAATGCCGTAGCGGTCCTGCAGCGGAAGCGCTGCGGGACTGTGGGACGGCTTCACTTCCCCGCCCAAGGGTCCTGAAAGCGCGGCGGACAAGGCGCCGCCGAGTTCCTCCGGCTTCATTCCTGCGCTTGTATCATCGCCGGTGTCCATCGCACTAGCGGGCTGCGTCAGATGGGACAAAGAGGTCGTAATTTGCCGCTTGTCCCAGCGAGATTCACAGTCGCAAGATCGGTTGGGCGTCGACTCCTAGCGAGGGAACAGCCGCACCGCAGAACGCCGGCTTCGAAGACGCAACCAACAACCGCAGCGTTGCTCTCGGCGCAGATGACGACTTACTCTACGTAGCCCAAGGCGCGCAGGCGAGCGATCTCATCGGAGTCGATTGGCGCTGGCTTGGTGATGCCATAGGCCATGTCCCACCAGTCTGCCGCTGCTTCTTGCTCCTGGACAAAACGTTGCAGGTCGGCACGGGCCTTCGCGTCGATCGGTCGCGCGCGCGCGAAATCCTCGCACGGGCTCTCGGCGAGATTCCACGAAATCGGCTTTGGATATCCGAGCACCGATTTGCTTCCGTCTCTACCCAATCGAGCTACGAGGTGGTAGCCGTCGGGGTCCCAGGGGAACCAAGTGCGCTCGGCGAAGACGGCGGCGGGCGCTTCGGACGATCCCGGCAGGAGCGAACGCCCCTGCGCATAGGGAAGAGGGGACAAAGAAAACAAGTCGAGTAGGGTCGGGGCGACGTCGACGAGAGACGCAGGCTCGATGACACGACCGCGCGGGAGCCAGCTTGGTCCATGAAACACAATCGGAACGTGGACCTGATTCTGGCGCAGACTATAGCCGTGCCCAGCTTTGAGTCCGTACTCGCCGAAGCTTTCGCCGTGGTCTGAGACGAGAACGATGATGAGGTCGCGTTGACGCTTCTTGTACGTCGCTAGGAGCTCGCCGAGCAGTGCATCCTGACGTCGAACGGCGCGGTCGTATGGAGTTTCCCTTGCGCTCCCCCGCGCGAACATGGGGCGCGAATACTCGTGCACCTCGAGGGTGTGAAGATACGCGAACACCGGCCGCGAGGGGTCCTCGTCGATGAAGGATAGCAGCGCGTCCTGAACCTGGCCGGCGCTGGGGTGGGCGAGCGGTCCTAGCTCGCTTGCCCAATGTGCGGGTGGGTGAGCGAGGTCGAAGCCGCGCGCCAGTCCGCTCGCCGCAGAACCCAAGGGGCTTGCGCTCGAGGAGAGTGTACGAAAACCAGCGTCGCGAAATCGCTCCTGGAGCATCGGGGCCTCGTCGGGCACGCGTGTCCGGTCCTTGCTCGTCCCAACGCGATGGGTGAACGGATAGACACCCGTAAGAAGCGAGGTAACGGCGGGCTTGGTCCACGCGGAAGTGCTCGTCGCGCGCACGAACGCCAGCCCTTCATTGAACAGAGTGTCCATGACCGGGGACACATCTGGGATGGTGCTGCCGAGCGCGCCCAGTCGCGACGCGAGGAGTGTGTCCACCATGTAGAGCACCACGTCCGGCGGCCGCGTCGGTTCAGGAGCCACCCATAACGTCGGATCGCCAATGAGGACCACGCCCGATCCGCCGGCTGCGAAGCGAAGCTCGCCTCCTGCGCTCGGCGGAATCTCGAGTTCGTGACGGGTCCAGCCCCGGCCCGGAGCCGTCAATGTCTTGGACGTCGACTTGTCTGTCATACTCGCGACGACCGTCGGCTTGCCGATCGGCGCGTGCAGGTAGAATGCCAGCGTTCGAGGCTCTGCTGCGGCCTCGACTGGAATGAGCAACGCCGCCCCGCTCCAGAGGTGGAACCCAGGTCGAAGCGAACCGGAGGGACCATCGATCCGAGTCGCCGCAGCGGCTCCTTCGAATCGGGCGCTCAGCGCTCGGACCTCGACCCGGCGCAAGGCTTCTACCGGAATCTCGGCGGTCACCTCGATTTGGAAGCGGCTCGAGCCCGACGCCCGCGGAGTTCTCCACGGTGAGCGCAGAAGCGGCTCGAGCGCAATCTCAAAACTGTGTGTCGGGTCATTGGATGCCGGCAGGTCCAGCTGAACGGTTCGGTGATACCGCTCCATCGCATCGAGCGACTGATCGGAGGGAACCACGGTGACCTCAGCCTCTTCAATCGCGGATTGCGCGATCTGGAGCAAGAGCTTGTCCGCTCGTCCGATCGGCGTCGCGAATGGTGGCGATTGTCTGCGGGGGCCCCGCGGAGTTGCGACGATCGGCCAAGCACGAATCGCATCCGCTTCGAGAACCTCGACGTTCGATTGGGGTCCGTGACGGGTTTGACCTTGGACCTCGAACGGCTGCCCTACGAGATGGACGGGCGACTGCTTCCTTTCGGGAAGTCTCGTCACCTTGCCCAGGACTTCCGATCCCTCGGGAAGGACGCCCGCACGGCACTCCTCCGCGGCTTCCTTTGCGAGATCCCGTGCCGCTTGCTCACCTCTGCAGGCGATGCTGCAGAGCATGAGCAAAGTCAGGATCGAGAAGGCACAAAATCTCGAAGCCCCGTTCTTTCCGAACATCAGCACTCCTCAACTACGATAGGCAATTCGCTGGCGGAGATCCAAAGAAGGGCCGATAGGTACAGCGAGGCGATCCTCCGCCACGAGCCCGCTGCGGACCACAGCGGAAGCGCTGTAGGACCCCTTCTCGAACGAAGAGCGCACAGGGCTTGCCGATGGCGCGGAAGCGTCACACATCTTGGAAGATGGCAGAGCTATATTCCGTGAACGTCGGGCTTCCTAGACCGGTCGACACTCCGAGCGGCCCCGTGCTCAGCGCTATCTTCAAGCGGGCGACCGACAAGCGTGTTTGGGTACGGGGCTACAATCTCGAGGGAGATGCTCAGGCCGACCTGTCGGTGCACGGTGGCGAAAACAAGGCGGTCTATGGGTACCCACACGAGCACTACCGAACCTGGGCGAGCGAGCTCGGGCGCGACGACTTACAGCCGGGGCAGTTCGGTGAGAACCTGACGACCGAGGGGCTGCTCGAAACGGACGTGCTCATCGGGGACGTCTTTGGGATCGGCTCGGCGAGGCTTCAAGTCAGCCAGCCTCGATCACCCTGCTTCAAACTCGGCATTCGCATGGGTGATCGGAAGTTCGTTCGAACCTTCCTTCAGAGCGGCCGCCCCGGCTTCTACTTTCGCATCGTCGAAGAAGGCACGTTGGGCGTCGGCGATCCCATCGAGCTGATCGAGCGCGGCGAAACTGGCATCAGCGTCTACGAGCTTTGGGATCTGAGCTTCGGAACGGCCGACGACCCGGAGCGTCGCGCGCTAGCCATCACCATCCCCACACTCGGCCCCGAGTGGCGCAACGCATTGGGGAAGGGCTAGCCCTCGCCGCGACGAATTATTTTCGTCACGTGAGGGCTACCACGCACTGAATGCCGGCCGTGTCTGCTTGTCGGATCTTCGCCCGCTGTACTATGCTCAGCGCGGGCAAGAGGAGGCGTTGCGATGTCAGACGTAAAGAAGCAGGCCGAGGGTGAACCATCCCCGTCCGATCGCACTCTGCCCAGAAGAGAATGGATCACCGCGTTCACTGTGGGCGGTGTTGCTGCGGCTGGCGCTACACTCGGAATCGATTCCTGCGACACGGTCCCTCGGGCCGCTGACTCACCCGAGCTCGAGCTACGCTACATCAAGGCTGCGGTCGAGCCCTTGAGCAAGACGGACTACGTTGCCAAAGCGAAGCGTCAGGGCCTCCTCAGCGAAGATATTCAGGAGGCGCTCAGCGCAGACGTAAACGAGTACTTGGCGACTACGTATCAAGCACTCGTGTACTCTGAGCTCATCAATGCCTTGCCGGAGGACCTCCGCGAGAGCGAAGAGGTTCAGGCCGACATCGCTGCGATGTCGCCGGTGTTGGACCAGGCCGTGGCGGACGCCTACTTCATCGTCGGTACGGCCGATGACGAGATCAAGCAGCAGATCGATCGAGAGGTGCGGGAGGATCCCGATGTACTCATGGACATGGCTTCCTTGCTCGACCGAGACGGGGCGAAGCAAGGAATGGGGATCCGCGGCCGTCTGCGCCTCCGCCGGGCGTCCCGCCAGCTGTCATCACGGCTGCGCATGCAGTCCGCTGAGGAAGTGATCAGCGACCTGACCGATCAGATCACGCGTTACGCGGAGCGGAACGAAGCGCGTACATCGAGCGACGCGAGCTTCGAGGTCAGCATGGCTTCGAGGCGGATGTTGGCCGCATATCAAGAGCCCACCAGCGCTGTCGAGCGATGGCATCCGGAAGCGTTCGTCGAGCCTGAGCCGCCGACGGAGGACGAAGGAGCTGAGGTGGATGCGGAGGCCCAGCGGCAAACGGCACAGGCGGAAGAAGAGCTGAAAAGGCGCCAACGCGTCGCACGCCTCACGCAGAAAGAGAAGAGTCTGACGAGGGCATCGAGAGGGCTTGCCGGGGCCGGTGGAGGTCTCTTGATTGCCGGGGGTATCGCTTTTGGCGTCACGGGAGGGATCGGTGGCGCCGTCCTCATGTGCATTGGCGGCTTCTTGCTGTTGATCGCGCTCTTCGTCCTCGCCGCCCGTACGCGTCGCCGCAGGCAGCTCGAAGAGGAGAAGGCACGGTTGAAGTCTCCTGACGGCCAGTGAGCGAGTCACCGCACATCACTGGCTGGGGGGTCGCCAGCGCCCTAGGCGTCGGGCGCGAAGGATTTCGGAGTGCCTTGTTCCGAGGCGATAGCGGAATTGCGGCCGTCCGTCGCTTCGACACCTCCGCGTTCACGACCCACGTCGGCGCGATGGTGGCGGGCTACGAGTCAGACGAGCGGGACCCGGCCGTGCTCTCGCTGGAATTTGGAACGCTCGCCCTTCGCGATGCCCTCGAGCACGCTCGGCTCGACCTCGAGGACCTACGAACCATGCGGGTTGCGTTGACCTTGGGGGCGAGCCTCTTTGGGGATCACACCACCGAGAGTCTCGCGCGTGACCTCGCCGTGGAGTTTGGCATTTCGGGGCCCGCAATCACCGTCTCTACGGCATGCACGTCTTCCACCCAGGCGATCGGCTTCGGGGCGGACCTCATTCGTGAAGGCCTCGCCGATGTCGTTCTCGCCGGTGGCATCGACGTGTTGACCCCTGCGCTCTTCGCGGGATTTCACGCTTTGGGAGTCCTGAGCGAAAGGCCATGCACTCCCTTTGGTCGGCAGATGGGAACCACGCTCGGTGAGGGCGCGGGTTTCGTCGTCATTGAACGCGGCGGCCTGCGAGACAGCGTCACGCATGCGCGGCTTCGAGGCTATGGGCTATCGGGCGACGCGTATCATGAGACCTCTCCCGAGCCACGCGGTCGGGGCGTCGCGGCCGCGATTCGCAGCGCTCTCGAGGATGCCGGAGCGTCCGAGACCGAGATCGGCTACTTCAATGCGCACGGCACCGGCACGGTGGCCAACGACACTGCCGAATGGTGCGCCGTTCAATCGGTGTTCGGCTCCGATCTCGGTGGCTCGCTGCCGTTGAGCTCGAGCAAGGGGCACTTTGGGCACGCACAGAGCGCAGCCGGAGTGCTCGAAGTGATCGGTACGCTCGAATGTATGCGCGCCGGCCTTGCGCCAACCACGGCCGGCTTCGAAGAAGCGCGTCCCGGAGGGCCCCCGCATCCCGTCGGTTCGAGGAAGCCGAAACCGCTGCTCTACGACCTCGCGCTTTCCAGCAACTCGGCGTTCGGCGGTAGCAACTGTGCGCTCGTGTTCGGCAGAGGCGAGCCTGCGCGGGCGTGCAAAGAGGAACGAAGAAGGGTCTTCGTGAGTGGGGCCGCTGTCCTCTGTGCCGGCGTGACGCGCGTCGACGAGCTCGCCTCGATCTATGGAACCGAGTCGCGGCCTCCGGAAGCCAAGCTCGAGGT
>JBATLA010000802.1:0-12301 GCA_049669945.1 Polyangiales bacterium
AGTCCACCCCGCGTTGAGGGAAACCCCCGAGGTGGAGCGGGTCCGCAACGAGCGCACCACGCAGCCTTGATGCGGCGCCAAAGAGCGTGCCCGTCCAAATCTCGGGCCTGCCTCGGGGTCTAGGGACCCAATCGGCGCCGAGTTGAGGTATCCTCGACGGCCCCCCATGACACTACACGAGCAGCTCACCCACGAGATTCGAAACGGGCCCCGAGGTCCGCACGTGGGCGCCTTGTTCGATCTCGACCAGACGCTCTTCGCGGGGTTTTCGGCCACCGCGTTCACACGCGACCAGTTCTCGTCGGGCCGGCTTTCGCCGAGAGACCTCCTCGACTCTGCGCGGGCGACGCTGTCCTTTACCCTCGGACGGACGGGGTTTTCGTCGTTCGTGACCGCGACTTCAGCGGTGTACCGCGGGATGAAGGAAAGCGTCCTCGAGGAAGCAGGGCGGCACGCCTTCGAGAAGTACTTGGTGACGGAGATCTACCCGGAGTCGCGTGCCATCGTGAAAGCACATCAGGAGATGGGCCACACGGTCGCGATCATCACGTCGGCGACTCGCTACCAGGCCGACCCGGTCGCCGAGGAGCTCGGCATCGAGCACGTGCTCTACACGCGTCTCGCGGTCGAGGACGGCGTGCTCACGGGCGGGGTCGTTCGCCCGACGTGCTACGGGGAGGGCAAGGCCGAGGCCGCGCGCAGCCTCACAGCCAAGTACGACCTCGACCTCGAGCAGAGCTACTTCTACTCCGACAGCCATGAAGACCTGCCCTTGTTCGAAATCGTGGGCCTACCGCGTCCGCTGAACCCGACACGCCGGCTCGCTCAGATTGCGAAAGAACGCCAGTGGCCCGTGCGGCGCTTCACCAGCCGCGGCACGCCAACCGCGGGCGACGTCGTTCGAACGGGGTTGATCTACGGCGCTCTCGCTCCCGCGGTCGGTGTCGGCCTCGCGGCAGGGCTCCTCAACCGTTCCAAGCGTGAAGCGTTCAACGTCATGGGTTCAGTCTGGGGAGACGTCGCCGCGTCTGCTGCGGGCATAGACCTTCGCGTCGAGGGCGAAGAGAACCTCTGGTCGCACCGCCCCGCCGTCTTCATCTTCAACCACCAAAGCGGCCTCGAAATGATTCTTCTGTTGAAGATGTTGCGTCGCGACTTCACGGGGATCGCGAAGCAGGAGCTCCGCCGAAACCCGATCTTCGGGCCACTGTTTCAGGCGGCGGGCGCGGTTTTCGTCGATCGCACGAACACGGCCAAGGCGATTGAGGCGCTCGGTCCCGCGGTGGAGGCCCTCAAGCATGGGCGCTCTCTCATCATTGCCCCTGAAGGGACGCGCTCGAAGACGCCCACGGTGGGAGCGTTCAAGAAGGGCGCATTTCGGCTCGCCATGCAGGCGGGTGTCCCGATCGTCCCGATCGTGTTTCGGAACGTCCTCGATGCGCTACCGAAGGGTGCGGCGGTCGTCCGCCCTGCAATGGTCGAGGCGGTCGTGCTGCCGCCGATCGACACGTCATCGTGGACGCTCGATACCTTGGAAGTCGAGATCGAGGGTATCCGGCGCCGATACATCGAGATTCTCGATGAGTCACGAGAGGAAACCGAGGCATGAACCCCATCGTTCGAGACATCCTCGACGGCGAGCGCTTTTCGGACGGCTTGTCGGCGCTTGCAGCTGATCTCGGCAAGCCACGCGATGAGGTCGAGCGACTCGCCGTGAAATCGTTCGACGAGATGATCGCGAGGCACGATCCAGCGGCGGTCGCGGCGTACAAAGGAATCGGTGCGCTGTTCTCGAGGCGGTATCGCGTTGACGTCGATCACGGCGCCCTCAACCGCCTGCGCGAGCTCGACCAAGAGCACGCGCTGCTCTGGCTGCCGTCTCATCGTTCGTATCTCGATATGTTCTACCTCGAGCAAGTCGCTCAGGATGGAGGGATTCGTCCGGCGTTCGTGCTCGGCGGAGACAACCTCGACTTCTGGCCCATCGGTCCGATCCTACGTCGTGCCGGAGTTCTCTACATTCGGCGAAACACCCACGACGATCCCGTCTATCGTTTCGCGCTTCGCTCGTATCTCGGTCACATCGTGGCGACGGGTCAGAATCTGACCTGGTCCATCGAAGGCGGCCGTTCACGCACCGGAAAGCTCCGTCCTCCCCGTTATGGCGCGCTTCGCTACGTGGTGGACGCCGTGCGAAACACCGAGGGGCCCGATCCGATGGTGGTCCCGGTTTCCGTCGTCTACGAGCAGCTTGCCGAGGTTGCAGCGATGACCGCAGAGGCGTTGGGCGGCAAGAAGAGGCAGGAGGGCATTGGCTGGTTGCTTCGTTTCGCCCGCACACAACCCGGGCGTGTCAGCACTGTGCGCATCGACTTTGGCGAGCCGATGCCGATGCGTGCACGCATCGAGGAGCTCGACCGCGACCCGCGCGCAGAGGGTCAGGTAGTCGAGCGATTGGCCCTCGAGGTTTGCCACCGAATCAACCGGGCCACTCCCGCGGTCCCCACCGCCGTCGTGACCCTCGCGCTCTTGGGCGCAGAGCGCGCCCTGACTCTCGACGAGACCATCGAGGCGCTGACTCCCATCATCGGCTATCTCAGCAGCCACCCGACGGCCCCGCACATGCTCGGTTCGGAGCTCAAGGACGCAGGCTGGGTCAGGAGCACACTCGACCAGCTCACCGACGCCGGCGTGCTGCAACGGTTCACGGGTGGCGACCAAACCGTTTGGCACATCGCTCCCGAGCAGCATCTCGTTGCTGCGTTCTACCGCAACACGCTCATTCACTTGTTGGTCAATCGCGCCATCGCAGAATTGGCCATGTTCATGGCGCGAGAGCACGCCACCGGCGACCTTCGCGAGTCAATTTGGAACCACGCGATGAGCTTGCGTCAGCTTCTGAAGTTCGACTTCTTCTTCGCAACACGCACCGCCTTCAGCCAAGAGCTCATCGCCGAGGTCGGGCTCATCGACTCCGCGTGGGAGGGCCGTCAGGTTCGTGAGCCAATCGTCACGCGTGCGCAGATCGACCTGTGGTTCGAGCGGAGTAAACCACATCTCGCACACATCATTCTCCGCCCGTTCTTCGATGCATACCGTGTCGTCGCCGATCAGCTCGTCCGCTGGCCGCACGATCGGGAGGTGGACGAGGAAAAACTGCTGGAGCGTTGCCTCGGATACGGGCAGCAGCAAGTGCTCCAAGCCAAGCTCCACAGCGCAGAGTCCGTGACGCTCGAGCTCTTTCGGACTGCCCTCAAGCTTGCCCACAACAAGGGCCTCCTCGAAGGCACCGGGCGCGATCTCCATGAAAGACGGAAGGCATTTGCCGACCATCTGCGCGGCATCATCGAGGATCTCGAGACGCTGAGCCGCATGCAGCGGGTGCACCAGTCCTGAGCCAGCTAGAGGTCGAAGCGCTGGCAGTAGCTCGAGAAACGATCACGGATTGCGCGGGAGTCGAGGCCAAATCCCTCGGCACCATGCAGATGACGGGCGCTCGGGCGAAGTCGCTTCTGAATCATGTACTCATGCATTGCCCGACGTGCTTCGTCCCCGAGCTCGATGCCGAGCGTACGATAGGCGCTCGCGATCGTGCCTACGGGGTCTCGACTGAGGTCGGGCGCCCTCATGTGTGCGATGCGGCCCGGAGGCAGCTGGTCGACACGCTCTACGGCGGGCTCGAGCCCGCGTAATAGATAGCTGGATGCAAGCTCCGCGCCGACCGCGTGGGCGTCGACGTCGCTGCTGAATACCGAGCGGGCGTATGCGTGCAGGCTGCAGATCGAGCTCATCGTATCCACGGGATCTCGATGGATGAACACAAAGCGGGCGTCCGGAAACACCTTTAGAATCGCCTCGACGAAGAACGTGTGGGTCGGGTCCTTGAGGACGAAACGCTTGCCGTATGGGCGCTGATGATACGCGAGCTGCAGTTGCCGCCTGTGGTGACGGTATGCGATCGTTGCATCTTGCTCGAACAGCCAATCGACGTACCCATTCACGCGATACTGCACGTTCAATTGAGGTGTTCGGAATACATTGGTGAACATCCCGCGGCACTCGTCGGTCTGATAGGCGTCCATCGGATGAATGGCTTTGATGTTCGGGGATACGATGTCCGCGAGCTTCAGAAAGCGAGATAGCGTCTCTTGCGCCAGCGCTGCACCCTCGGGGCGCGGTGTCGGATCGAAGCTCTCCCAATGAGGCAAGGTGCGATTGTCCGGGTCTTCTCCGAGCAAGCGGTGCAGGGCCGTCGTCCCGCTTCGGAAGAGGCCGAGGACGAACACTGGGCTCGGGAGCTTGGTGTGTGCGACCTCTGGTCGTTCTCGAAGCGCTTGCTCCACGCGAAGGTGCGTGCTCGCCATGCGTGTACAGTCGAGCCAAGCGGCGATCTTGCCGATGAAGTTGAGCGCGGCGTCTTCGTTCAGCGAATGGGTGAACGCCTCGAGCGCAGCGCGCGTGTCCGGGGTCGGGTCGCCAGCAGTCGGGTTCTGCCGTTGGGCGCGTTCCCACCACATGTCCGCGTTCGGCCGGCCCACGGGCCTGAGGTTGCCACCCACCGCATTGACCGCGCGAACCCACCACGAGTGCGAGTCGTTCGCATGCGTGAACTGCGGGACACGTTTCTGCGGACGCGGGCGTGCCCGCATGGGCGCGGGCAACGGGAGGTCGAGGGAGACGCCGACAGGCGGGTGCGTGGATTCGCGGTTCATCCGAATTGGGGCCTAACAAACCACGAATTGCGATGTGCACGTAGTTTTCGACCTTCTTTACACGGCCCGAGGGTGACGAGGCTGCATTCCCGGCGTAGAGTCAGCATCACCATGACGATGCGAGCTGTCCGTCGCGCACTGCGCCTCATCCCACTCGCGGTCCTGCTCGGCGTTGCGACCGCTTCCGCCGACCTGCCAACGGGCGAGGGCGTTACCGTTTCGATCAACACGCTTGGCATTGTCACCGACTATCCAGTGCTCACGCGCGGCCAGGTCGTCATCGTCAATGCGCAGCGGTTTGTCGTCACGCAAGAGCCACGGCCGCTTGCCACGCTCGAGGAGGCTCCTCCTGAGGCCCAGGCGATCGAAGTCGAACAGAAGCGTCCGCCTGCCCCCACCAAGTCCGCGATTTGGGTCGCCGGGCATTGGATCTATGGCCCGAGTGGCTACTCCTGGGTCGCCGGCCGCTACGTCGCTGCGCGCCCCGGCCATGTGTTCGTGCCGCCCCGCTGGGCTGTCCACGAGGAGCAGCACCTCTACTTCGGCGGTTTCTACGTCCCCCGCAACGTCTACGTTCGCAGCCACTTCAATCGCTACTACTACACCGGTGCGCCCAAGCATGGCTCGCAAACCACGCACGGCCCGTACTGGCCAGTGGGCGCCCCGACTCGGGCGAACAGCGCATTCACGAGCGCGAACGCCCGCGATCCGTATTGGCCGATCGGCGCCCGCCGCTAACTGCCGGCACACGAAAAAAGGGACGGCCCGTGCGGACCGTCCCTTTGTCCCTGTTGGTCGAACGTGGACTAGATGAACAGGTGCATCTGCAGAATGAAGGAGTTGCCCTTTCGGCTTTCGACGTTGCCAGCCGCGTCGAAGATCGGTCGGTTCCTGTATTCGAGGGTTACCTTGGCGTTGTGCCTGTGGATGAACGCGTTCAGACCGACACCGAAGTGAGCCATGATGTCGTTGTACGCCTCCCACTTCGAGACCTGGGTATTGACATAGAGCTGAAACTGAGCACCCACGTCACCCACCTTGCCCGGCATCAGGAATCCGAGCTCCGAGTATCCGGTGTTTCCCGTTCCAAGCATCGTGTAGGCATTGCCTCCCCCGTTCGCACTCGTACCGGTGCCCGCATCTGCCGGATTCATGATCCCGATGTTTCTGAGGTTGTTGGGTCCGAAGTCCATGTAGTAGTACGCGCCGTACCAGGTCGCCGCCCCGCCATGTTCGGTCTTGAACGGAATGTCGAGAAACAGGTCGGTCGAAGCGATGAACAACGCGCGCTTTCGGATGTCTGAGACATTGGGGTCCGGGTCTGCGTCGTACCAAATGCCGATCGGCTGGGCGTGGCCGCCGAAGCCCCAGTTGAAGACCTTCTTGGCGCCGATATAGGTTCCCACCGTATACGGGAGCACGTTCGACTCGATGTCCAGGAACTGGAACTGGAAGTAGCCCGAGAATCCCCAGGTGTTGGCGGTGGGGTTGTAGTTTCCGGTCGTGGCGGGGACTGGGGGTGCAGCAGGGTCATAGGGTGCGCGCGCGAACGGTCGAACTACCGCAACGCGATAATCGAACAATCCCGCCTTACCCTTGGCGTAGAGCCCTAGCTGGCGTGCGAATTGGTCGGTCGCCTCGATCGTCGGCCAATTGGAGATCGGCGCGTCGAGGCTCATGAATGTGATCGTACTCGCGTTGGTCAGGCGAGAAATGCCGTTCCAGTAGAGCAGGCCGCCGCCGATGGAGATGTAGCCTTTCTTGGAGGCCTCGAACTCGACCCAGGCGTCGTGAAAGAACGCCGCTTGTTTGAACCCGCTGCCCGCGTCGCGGCGAAAGGTCTGGTTGTTGATGCCGATGTGCATCAGCATGAACGTCCGCGGGGCGATCTTGCCGAACATCAGGAATCGCGCGCGGCGGAGGCCCACGTCGCCGTACCAGGCATTGTCGTTCCCCAGCACCGTGGTCCCGGGGTTGAGTTGCATCGCCCGCGTCCACACCTGCAGCCACATCGCGAACCGAAAGTAGAGACTCCCGTCCTTGTTCAGGCTTACCTGTAGCTTCTTGGCGAGGCCGTCCTCGTGCACGAGCCCGGGCCCGACGTCGGCATCCGCGGGCTGCGTTTCCTCGGCCTCATCGGCATCGTCGATGGCCGTTTCATCTGGGGCCGGCATCCGCTTCTTGGCTTCGTCCAGTTGTCGTTGAGCCTCGTCGATTGCCTTTTGCGCCGCCTCGATGTCCTCTTGGCTCACCGTCGCGGCCTCGTCGGCCTCGTCGATTGCGGTGTCCCCTGGTGGCGCCGCTTCTGCTGGTGGGGCTTCCTCTTCTGCCAATACCGTAGCCGGGGCCAATCCGATCGTTGCGATGCACGCTAGGGTCAGTAACCAGGCGCACCTCACCTGTAGCGGCGCACAGCCGCCTTCCCATATTCGCCTCATCAGACTCTCCTGTCCTTGTTCGACCGACCGGCTAGTGCGCCGCGCTCGGTCCCGACGAGCCCGCGGGAACGCGGATGTGCTCGACCAACTCCTGCACTTCCTGTGGGGGTTCAGGGGTGAACCGACTCACGACGAAGGCGACACCGAAGTTGAGCATCATGCCCAGCGTGCCAATGCCCTCCGGTGAGATCCCGAACCAGTATTCGTCCGGCGTTCCACCCATGAACTTGAAGTAGATGATGTACGCGGCCGTGAAGGTGATCCCGGCCAACATGCCGCTGACGACGCCTTCACGATTCGCGCGCTTGACGAAGATCCCGAGGATGATCGCCGGGAAGAAGGACGACGCAGCGAGCCCGAACGCGAATGCGACGACCTGCGCAACGAACCCAGGTGGATTGATGCCGAAGTAGCCGGCGAGCATGACCGCGAACCCTGCTGCGACACGTGCTGCCAAGAGCTCCTGTTTCTCCGTGATCGAAGGAACGAACACGCGCTTCAGGAGGTCATGGCTGACCGACGTACTGACGACCAGTAGCAAGCCTGCCGCGGTCGAAAGCGCGGCCGCCAGACCACCTGCCGCGACCAGAGCAATGACCCAAGCCGGGAGATTCGCGATCTCCGGGTTTGCGAGCACGATGATGTCACGGTCGACGTAGAGCTCGTTCGCGGTGTCCGGGTTCGAGTTGGTGACGATGCGTTCGCCGTGTGCACCTCGGCCTTCGCCGAAGGCGGGTTTGCCCGCGAGCGCCGACCCAGCAACGTACTGCACCTTGCCGTCCTCATTCTTGTCGACCCACGCGAGGAGACCGGTGTCTTCCCAGGTCTTGAACCACTGCGGAATCGACTTCTCGCCCTCGGTGGCGGCGTAGTTGGCCTCGCTGACCGACTGGATGAGGTTGGTTCGCGCGAATGCCGCAACCGCCGGCGCGGTCGTGTAGAGGATCGCGATGAAGAAGAGAGCCCAGCCAGCGCTGATACGGGCATCTCGCACCCTCGGCACCGTGTAGAAGCGGACGATGACGTGTGGCAAGCCGGCCGTGCCGGCCATGAGCGCGCCTGTGATGCAAAGGACATCGAGCATCGATTTCGAACCCGATGTGTACTCCTTGAAGCCGAGCTCCGTATTGAGCTGATTGAGCTTCTCGATCAACGTGATGGTTTCTCCGTTCGCGACCTGGGAGCCAATGGCGCCTCCCAAACTGCTTCCGAATCCGATTTGCGGAATCAGGTGGTCGGTGAGCAGAATGCTGATGAAGATCGCCGGAACCAAGTAGGCGAAGATCAACACGCAGTACTGCGCGGCCTGGGTGTACGTGATGCCCTTCATCCCACCCAAAACGGCGTAGAAGAACACGATCGCCATGCCGATTGCGACGCCGACGTTGATCTCGACCTCGAGGAAGCGGCTAAAGACGACGCCGACGCCGCGCATCTGGCCGGCAACGTACGTGAAGGAAACGAACACGGCACAAACGACGGCAACGATTCGGGCGCCGTTGGAGTAGTAGCGATCACCAACGAAGTCGGGGACCGTGAACTTGCCGAACTTGCGGAGATACGGTGCAAGCAGGAGGGCCAAGAGCACGTAGCCGCCCGTCCAACCCATGAGATAGACGGCGCCATCGTACCCCATGAACGAGATCAAGCCGGCCATACTGATGAACGACGCTGCGCTCATCCAGTCCGCTCCGGTTGCCATGCCGTTGATCACGGGGTGAACCCCGCGACCCGCGATGTAGAAATCACCTGTCGTGCTCGCCCGAGACCAAATGGCGATGCCGATGTAGAGCGCGAATGTCGAGCCCACGATGAGGAATGTCCAAGCCTGTACGTCCATTGTTCTCTCCTTCTATCGACTCGAACGATTAGCTCTCGTGCACGTCAAACTCTTCATCGATCTTGTTCATGAGGCGCGCGTAGATGAAGATGAGCGCGACGAACACGTAGATGGAACCCTGCTGCGCAAACCAGAATCCGACCTGGAAACCGGTGCCCGGGATGGTGAAGCTGTTGAGCGAATCAGCCCAGATGATCCCAGCGCCGTATGAAACCACCCACCAGACAGCGAGGAGGATCATCAGAAGCCGGAGGTTTCGTGCCCAGTACCGGTCAGCGTTTGCTTGCTTGTTGTCCGTCATCTTGGTTCCGTTTCTCCGCCGACGGCGGCTCTCAATCTTTCTTCAGTAGCGCCTCGACCACCGTCGGGTCGGCGAGCGTCGAAATGTCTCCGAGTTGGTCTGCTTCGTCGGCTGCGATCTTGCGGAGAATCCTCCGCATGATCTTGCCGGAGCGCGTCTTTGGCAGACCGTGCACGACCCGGATCTGATCCGGAGTGGCGATCGGGCCGATGACCTGGCGCACCTGCTCTTTGAGCGCGCCCTGGAGCTCGCTGGCATCCCAGCCAGCGTCGGCGATCGGCACGACGAACGCGAAGATGCCCTGGCCCTTGATCTCGTGTGGGCACGGGACGACCGCGGCCTCGGCGACCGCCTCGTGAGCAACGAGGGCGCTCTCGACCTCGGCAGTTCCGAGGCGATGGCCGGAGACGTTGATCACGTCGTCGACGCGGCCAGTAATCCAGTAGTAGCCGTCCTCGTCGCGCTTACAGCCGTCGCCCGTGAAGTAGTACGGCGGGTATTGCGAGAAGTACGTTTCGAGAAAACGCTTGTGGTTGCCGTGAATCGTACGCGCTTGGCCGGGCCAGGGGTGCTTGATGCAAAGATAGCCGCTGACGTCGTTGCCCTCGATGATCTTGCCTTCCTGGTCGACCAGAATCGGTTCGATGCCGAACAACGGGAAGGTGGCGGAACCTGGCTTGGTCTTCGTCGCGTTTGGCAGCGGGCTTATCAAAATGCCGCCCGTTTCCGTCTGCCACCAGGTGTCGACGATCGGAAGCTTGCCGTTACCGACGACGTCGCTGTACCACTTCCACACCTCGGGGTTGATCGGCTCGCCGACGGTGCCCAACACCCGCAAGGACTCGCGGCTCGAGCCCTTTACCGGCTCCGAGCCCTCTCGCATGAGGGCTCGGAGCGCGGTGGGCGAGGTATAGAGCGTCGTCGCGCCGATGTCATCGATGACGTTCCAGTACCTACTCGCGTCGGGGTATGTCGGTACCGATTCGAACATGACGGTGGTGACGCCGTTCGCTAGCGGTCCGTAGATGATGTAGCTGTGGCCCGTGATCCAACCGATGTCTGCGGCGCAGAAGTGGATGTCATCCGGACCGATGTCGAAGACGTCTCTGAATGTCGACGCAGCGTACGTGAGGTAGCCTGCCGTCGTGTGGACGAGGCCTTTGGGCTTCCCGGTGGAGCCCGAGGTGTAGAGGATGAAGAGCGGGTCTTCGGAAGCCATCCATTCGGACGGGCAAGTGATGCGTTGCTCCGCTGTCACCTCGTGCATCCAGATGTCACGACCTTGCTGCATCTTGGTCTCGGCGTCCGTCCGCTGGACCACGAGCACCTTCTCGACGACCGCGAGGCCCTCGACCGCGTCGTCGGTGATCTTCTTGAGTGGGATGCGTTTCGAGCCGCGGAGACCCTCGTTGGCGGTGA
Source organism: Polyangiales bacterium (assembly GCA_049669945.1). Lineage (GTDB taxonomy): Bacteria > Myxococcota_A > Polyangia > Polyangiales > Houyiibacteriaceae > SG8-38. The sequence continues at coordinate 10,711 of JBATLA010000802.1, forward strand.
CGACGATCTTCGCCTCCGCATCGATGATTCGGTCGCGAAGTGCCTCCGCGCTGAAACCACCGAACACGATCGAGTGGACCGCGCCGATGCGCGCGCACGCCAGCATCGTGTAGGCGAGCTCCGGGATCATGGGGAGGTAGATGCAGACGCGATCGCCCTTTCGAACGCCGAGGGACCTCAGGGTGTTGGCAACCCGCCCTACCTGGGTCTTCAGCTCGGCAAAGGAGATGTGCTGGTATTCACCCGGCTCGTCCGCGACGAAGATGATCGCCGTTTTATCGGGGTTCTTGGCTACGTGACGGTCCACGCAGTTGACGGCGGCGTTGAGCCGGCCTCCGCCGAACCAGACGAACTCGCCCGGTCCATGTTCTTCGAAGACGCTATGCGGCTCGTAGAACCAATGAAGCTCTTGGCTTTGAGCGCGCCAGTAGTCGAGGTTGTGGGTGAGACTACGATCATAGAGGGCTTGGTAGTCCTCCATGCTCGAGATGCGTTTTCTGGTTTCGAGTGTCGGTTGCGAGAGTGTCATCGGTACACCTTACACAGGGGTCACCTCGCGTATACGCAAGACACGTACCAATTTTGATTGTCACGTAACGACTCGGAAACTTCGTCTAACGCGTCGCGGCAAGCGTTACGATTCGTAGCAGGACGCTACGCTTCGAAACGTTACCGACATACACAAGTCAGCTATTCGGGTGGGCGAGAGTCGCGACGAGGGATGCCCATGCGCTGCCGACGCTCCCACAGAGTTTTGCGGCTGATGCCGAGCCTTTTGGCGAGCTCGGTTTCGCTGAGCTCGTGCTGATGCGAAAGGACGAAGCGGCGGAGATAGCCTTCGAGCGATGGGTCTTCCCCAAACCCTTCGTCGAGTCCGGTCGGCGGACTCGAAGACGGCAGCCCGAGCAGCGCCTCGGTGATCGGACCCGATTCGTGAAGGATCACGGCTCGCTCTACCGCGTGCTGTAGCTCGCGCACGTTACCCGGCCACTTGTAGCGTTTCATTGCGGCGGCGGCGCTCGCGTCGAGCTCGAGAGGCGGTCGACCGAGCTTCGCAGCAGCCTTGGCGAGGAAGACTTCGGCCAAGGCCAGGATGTCGTCCACTCGCTCGCATAGCGGTGCGAGCTGGATCTCGACCACCTTGAGGCGGAAGTAGAGATCCGCCCGGAATTCCTCGTGTTCCACGAGCTTTGGGAGGTCGCGGTGAGTCGCCGCGATCAGGCGGATGTCGACCGCTTCGGCCTTCTGGGCGCCGACGCGACGCACCTCGCGCTGCTGCAGCATTCGAAGCAATCCCGCCTGCGCCGCCGAAGTGAGCTCGCCGATCTCGTCGAGAAACAGCGTCCCCCCATTGGCGGCGTGGACGAGCCCCTCCCGGCGATTGAGCGCTCCCGTGAACGCGCCCTTCTCATGCCCGAACAGCTCCGATTCCAACAAGGTGTCCGGGATCGACGCGCAGTTGACGGGCACGAATGCACCGGCGCGTCCGCTTTGCTTGTGCACCGCGCGCGCGATCAGCTCCTTGCCCGTCCCCGACTCGCCCAGGATCAGCACCGTCGCCTCCGTCGGGGCGACCTTCCGGGCCCAGCGC
>JBATLA010000803.1:0-2726 GCA_049669945.1 Polyangiales bacterium
GAAGAGATGGGTTGCGTGCACCACATCTGCATCCGCGTAGGCCAGCAAGCCATCGATGGTGTGCGCGAGCTCGTCGAGCTGCTCGAACAATCCAGCGAGGGTCAGGCCGAACTTGGTCACGTGCGCACTCGGGTCGATGCCGTATTGCCGAAGGGTGCCGAGTGAGAAATCCGAGAGCGGTCGGTGCGATGTGTCATCACGGTACACTGCGCGCACGACATCACCGGCTATGTCGTGACCGCCGGCTGCGGCGGCGAGCCCGTCGAGGAACTCGTCCGCCAGCTGCATGTAGAGAAACGCGATGTCCGCCAACGCGACGTTTGTGGACCTTGGAACGCCGGCCGCCCCGTGAAACGCGAAGTTGTCAACCAGAGGTCCGATTTGCTCGATGGCGAAGTACGTCGCGCGAAGAGCTTCGTGCGCGAGTACCGAGCGCGGGACGAGCCTACGAATCCGGCGCCGCCGGACCCAGTAGAACGGGAGCATTGCGCCGTGACGAAAGAAATCACGGTTCTGCTGCAGCCTCTCGGCCCAGACCACTTTCGCGGATCGATGGGTGCGGGCGTTCTCCCACATCGCCGTGGCAGAGGAGCGCCTTGCGGAGATCTCCGCTGGCGTCTGCCCCAGGTCGGGCTCCGGATGAAGGAGCAATGTGCTCTCGTAGCGCATCAACGCCTGCGCCGAGCTTGGCCCCGAGGCGACCGCTGCGGCGAGCTGCGCTTCCCACGCGCGGAGCTTTCGCCCGAGTGCTCCGTCCACCCCACGCTTGACGCCTTCCGTGTGCAGAAGGGCGAGTCTCGCACTCACGACATCCTCGAGCTCGACCACGACCGCGGTCGATTCGCCGAGATCTGCACGCATGTACGGGTGTCGCGCGAGGATCCCCTCCACGCGTCGAAGGGTTGCGCGCTCTTCCTCGCTGAAGCGAGGCATCGTCAGGGAAGCCACGAGAGTCATCGAACGAGGGGGTTGTGACACGCCGAGGGGGGCGCTCCAATTCCAAGCCCCATGGTGCTAGGGTCAGCGTTCGACCGATGGCAAGAACAGGCAGAAAACCAAGCTGGCGAGGCCCGTTTCGCCGCATCGCCATGGCGACGGAGAACGCGCTGGAGCTCGCGCGGCTCGGGCACTTCACCGACCCGGTGCATGCTCCGTACAAGGTCGTCCACCAGATGTCGATCGCGCGGCTTCGTCGCTACGGAGGGGATCAGCACCGCCCCGCGGTCGATGCGCCGGTCTTGTTGATCCCGCCCCTGATGGTCACCGCCGAGATCTACGACGTCGCGCCCGACATCAGCGGTGTCACGGCGCTCACTCAGCTTGGGCTCGACGTGTGGGTCATCGATTTTGGCTCTCCGGAAAACATCGAGGGGGGTATGAAGCGGACCCTCGATGACCACGTGAAGGCGGTCAGCAAGGCCGTCGACCTCGTCCGCGAGACCACCGGTCATGACGTCCACCTCATGGGGTACTCGCAGGGTGGCATGTTCGCGTACCAGGTGGCGGCGTACCGCGCGTCCGAGGGTCTCGCATCGCTCGTGACGTTCGGAAGCCCGGTCGACATCCATCGAAACCTTCCGATGATCGATGACACGATCGCGGGCCGCATGTTCGAGCTCGCGCAGGGTGCGGTCGATGCGCCCATCGACAAGCTCGAAGGCCTTCCGGGTTTCCTGACGAGCACGGGCTTCAAGTTGCTCGCCGTTCACAAAGAGGTCGGCCAGCTGGTCGACTTCGTCCGAAAGCTCCACGACCGACAGGCGCTAGAGAAGCGCGAAGCGCGTCGGCGCTTCCTTGGAGGCGAGGGCTTCGTGGCTTGGCCAGGGCCTGCGCTCAAGACGTTCATCGACGAGTTCGTCGTGCACAATCGGATGCTCTCCGGCGGGTTCGTCATCGATGGACGGACTGTCACCCTCAGCGACATTCGATGTCCGGTCTTGTTCTTCGTCGGTGAGCGCGACACGATCGCAAACGAGTCGGCGATTCGGGCCATTCGCGACGCCGCCCCCAACGCCGAGCTCTTCGAGGTTTCGATGCGGGCGGGACACTTCGGTCTCGTCGTCGGCAATCACGCGATGTCGTTCACTTGGCCGACGGTGGCGAGCTGGGTTCGATGGCGCGAGGGCGCGGGCCCCAAGCCATCGGTGCTCCAAGCGCCGCCGCCGCTCGAGGAACCCGAAGAAGCGGGCTTCGAAGAGGTCGACTTCGACGTGAAGCTCTTCTACCAGACCATCGCCGGCACGGTCGGCGCGTGGTGGCAGCGCCTTGGTCGTGCCACGACCGACTTCACCGATCAGCTGGACAGCTTCCGGTGGCAGGTTCCGCGCTTGAGCGTCTTGCAACAGATGCGTCCCGACACGCGCATCAGCCTCGGTCTAGCGCTCTCCGAACAAGCGACGTCGAATCCGGAAGGCACGTTCTTCCTCTGGGAGGGCCGCGCGTTTTCCTACGCGCAGGCCGATCGTCGCGTCGACAACGTGGTCCGCGGACTGATCCGTTGCGGGGTGAGACGGGGTGATTTGGTTGCCGTCTTGATGGGGCCGAGGCCGAGCTACCTCTCCGTCACGGCTGCACTGAGCCGGCTTGGCGCGGTGCCGATTCTTCTGAGCCCGGGCCGTTCGCGCCCGACCCTCGAGGAGGCGATTCATGCATCGGCGCCGCGCTTCCTCCTTGCCGATCCCGACACCGCTGCGCTTGGCAAGGAGCTTTGCGACGAGGTGCTCGTG
>JBATLA010000804.1:0-3053 GCA_049669945.1 Polyangiales bacterium
GGGCAAGTCCAAGAGGAAGAAGAAGGGCCAAGGGCCCGCGGCGGTCGACATCGAAGCGGACTTCCGAATCGTGCGCCGGACCCTGCGCTACAACGACGACCTACGCGGGGACTTGCGCGACTACACGCTCAACGCCGGGCCGGGCGCAGCCCTCAAGTTCCAATACTTCCCCGGTGCGCACTTCACCGACGGCGTTGGGGCCCAGTTTGGAATCGACTTTGCCTGGGAGAGATTGTTCAATTTCGACTCCACGCAGGCGGATGGCACGGCCTTTCCGACGCAGTCTCAGGAGTTTCTGATCGGCCTGCGTTGGCGATACCCTACCGGCCGATGGGAGCCGTTCGTCGTCGTCGACTACGGCGTACACACGTTCGAGTTCGGCGTTTCCGGTCCGGCGGTTCCCGGCGAAGACAACACGGCGGGCGTTCCGGGAGTGAAGTACGAGTTCGTTCGAATCGGTGGCGGGTTTCGCGTCGCATTGGGTAAGAACGAGACGTTCATCATCGGGGCGAACATCGCACTGCGTGGCGTCTTCAATGTCGGGGGCATCGGCACGTACGTGTGGTTCCCCGAAGCCAAGGCGAACGGCATGGACGTCGGGCTCCTCGTTGGATTCGCGCTCCCGCTCGGTTTCGAGGTTCGCTTGGGCATGGACTATCGCCGCTACTGGTTCGACTTGAATCCTGTTCCACCGGACCCGCCCTACGTGGCCGGTGGTGCGCTCGACCAGTTCCTCGGCGGCACGATTGGCTTCGCATGGCGGCGCTAGCCGTCAGCGAGTCGGCGAGGTTTCACTGGACGCCATTGCGGGCTAAGATGGTTGCATGATGCGGGCGTCGATCTGGTGTGCGGCTGCCATGCTGCTCCTCGGGTGTGAAAGCGGCGAAGAGCCGGTGCGCGGCATCCGAACAGTGGCCGACACCCGTCCACACACGCGCGTTGAGCAACCACCGCGGGAACCCGCCGAGACCCCGAGGCCGGAGGCGTTCTCCGTGGACCTGGTCGATATCTCCGGGCAAACGACCGAGGACGCCGAGCGGGATCTTTCGGCGGAGCTCAACGCCGCGATCGGTACGCCGAGCGACTGCGTTCGCGATTTCACGGCCCCGAGACCTACGAAGATTCGAGTCAGCGTTTCGGCGACCGTACGGCCGACCGGCATGGTCATCACGCCTTCTGCGTATGCCTCCGGGATCTCGACCGCGGCTCGCCTTTGCATCGAGCGGCGTGTTGGATCGGTCGTCCTGGCCGCCCTCGAGGAGCCGGTTTCGCAGAGCGTCTCGACGGTCGTCGAAATCGACTACGAGCCCGAGGTCATCGTCGAGGCCGATCCGGGCGTGCCGGAGCCGGATCTCAAGAACGTGAGAGCGCCGCTTCCAAAGTATCCAATGATTCCGTTGGATGCGAAGTTCATCGACGGATGGCCAACCTCGAACTGGATCAGCGGCGGTTTCGACGGTGGCATCCCCATGCAGAAGGACACGTCGAAAAGGATCCGCGGGCCCAAGCCGGTCCCCATCGACGGGTACGAGGTATTCGAAAACGCGCAGATTTGGACCGACAAGAACGGGGACAAATGAGGGTCATCCCGGCCGCTGTCTCTCCGCGAACCAGGCCCGGTACTTTTCCATTCGCTGTTCTTGTTCCTCGGGGGCGCGGCGCTTGCACGTCGCCCGCTCCTCGGATCCTGCGGGCGCGCCCCAGCGAATCTCTACGCAGTCGTTGGGGTTGTATGCGGTCTCCATGGCTTTCACGCGCTGCACGACGTCCGCGAGCGTGAGCTTCCAGGTGCTCCCATTCGACCGCGTGTACTCGAAGCTGCGCTTCTCGAGCTCAGTGGTAAGGGCCTCGCGAACCGCGCTGGCCGCCTCATGGCCATTGGACTGGGCTAGGCCGAAGCGTTCCGGGTGCGACGCTACGGTGTCGGGGAACGACAGCACGGCATCGATGCTGATCAAGAGCCGCATGTCGCGTGAGGGCGTCGAGAAGTCCTCCCAGGGTCCGGTGGTCAGAAACAACGCCGCACCGAACGGCATGTCGACCGCAGCGTAGGCCTGTTCCCTCATGTAGTCCTCGCCGTTCTGCACCGAGCTCAGCCGTCGCTGAACCGATTCATCGAGCGCGTCGACCAGGCTGGTTTGCATTCGCACTGGGTCGAGCGGACGCGGGTTGATGATGCCTTCAATGGCGGCGTAGAAATCATCCCCGGTCCCGCGATACTGCACATCGGACCAAGCGCGGATGCCTTTCGCATCGTGAAGTTGTTCGTTGCTCGCGATCGCCCAGGGCTGAGGCGGCACGTCAGCGTCAGCGTCAGTGCCAGTGCCGGCGTCAGCCACTAGCGAGGGATCGTGCTGCACCGGTCGCCATGCCTTGAAGCCCGAGCCGACGAGCTCGGTTTTCGGCGTGAACAAGAAGGAGCCGCGCCAGAAGCGCCTTCGACCGACCGTTCCGTCCGGCTGGGCGTCGGCGCCGATGAGGACGCCGTAGTCGACGACCCCCTGAGGCTTCCACCGCGCGACGACGAGCACATGCCCATAGGGGTCCGCGTACACGGTTCCAGGGCGCAAGGACTGGCGCCGCAAGCGGACCGGATAGAAGTCGGTGTCATCGTTGTCTGGGAGGGTCCGCGGGCTCGACGAGTGGACCGTGTTGGCCATGCGGCGAACGAACCTCCGAAACGCGGCGGTCGTGCTCTTGTCCGGCACCGAATCTAGGTTGCTGTAGACCCACGGTTCGCACAGCGGGGGCGTCTCTTTGCGGCCCCTCGTGCAGGCTCGGTAGACGAACGGCAGCCGAAGCTTCCATGCGAAGTACGCGCGGAGGAAATAGGGAAGGTCGGCGCAGTCCGGCTCGAGCGCGAGCCCCTCATCTTCGCCTGGTGCGCGGTAGTCGTAGAGCAGATTGCGATCGCGCTCTCCAATCAACGCCTGCAGGTTCGTCCACGTGGTGTCGTCGTCCTCCGGCTCGAAGAAGAGCTGTTCGACGAACGCGGAGTAGAGGTTCTCCGTCGCGCGACCCCATTGCGCGCCGATCTCCCAGGCGGGGCCCGG
>JBATLA010000805.1:0-1733 GCA_049669945.1 Polyangiales bacterium
GTTCATGAGTTGGCAGGTCAGCACCGAGGAGGCGCTCCGCAACGCCGGCCGCTTCCTCGCGGAGGGCGGCGCACACGCGGTAAAGCTCGAGGGCGGCGTCGACGCAGCCCCCACGATCGAGCGTATCGTGCACGCAGGCATCCCGGTCATGGCCCATGTCGGATTGACCCCCCAGAGCGTTCACGCGATGGGCGGTTTCCGTGTGCAGGGCAAGACCGAAGTCACTGCTGCCCGTGTGCTCTGCGATGCGAAAGCGGTTGCCGAAGCCGGCGCCTACGCGCTCGTGCTCGAGGGCATCCCAAGCGACCTTGCCCGACAGATCACGGACGCGATCGACATCCCCACCATCGGGATCGGGGCCGGCCCGCACTGCGATGGCCAAGTGCTGGTTTGCTACGACCTGCTCGGGCTCACCCCAGACCTGAAGCCGAAATTCGTAAAGCGCTACGCGGAGTTCTTCGACGATGGAGTGGCCGCCGCGCGCAGCTACGCAGACGAGGTCCGCGAGGGCGTCTTCCCGAGCGAGGAATACGCGTTCGGCAACGTGAAGAAGAGCGAAACCGAGGCGCCGAAGTCAGGTCTCAGTCTCGTGCACGAGATCGGCGCTGCGTACGGCCCCAAGAGATGACGACGCTCGTCCGCAAGCCCGCCGACTTCAGGCGAGCCTGCAATGGGGCGCGCAGCGATGGGCGCCGAGTCGGTTTGGTCCCTACGATGGGAGCGCTCCATGCGGGTCACCTTTCGCTCATCGACGAGGCGAAACAACGGGCGGATTTCTTGGCCGTCACCATCTTCGTGAATCCCTTGCAGTTCGCCGAAGGCGAGGACTTGGACCGCTACCCGCGGACGATGGAGAGCGACCTCGCAGGCTGCCGTGAGCATGGCGTCGACCTGATCTTCGCGCCGGACGCGGACGCCATGTACCCGGCGGGGTTTCAAACACAGGTTTCTCTCGACGAGGTCACAAGGCCCCTCGAAGGGGAGTTTCGGCCCAGCCACTTCGACGGCGTCACGACCGTGGTGACCAAACTGTTCAACCTGACCGGGCCGAGCGTCGCGGTCTTCGGGCGCAAGGACTATCAGCAATGGAAAATCTTGTCGCGCTTGGCGCTCGACCTCGACATGCCCATCGAAGTCGTCGGCTGTCCCATCATTCGAGAGCCTGACGGACTCGCGCTCTCTTCGCGCAACCGCTACCTGTCCGATTCGGATCGTGACCGCGCGCTCGGGATCGTGACCGGATTGCGTGCGGCCTATGACGCGTGGGCCGGCGGTGAACGGACGCCCGATGCGCTCCGTGCTATCGCAGCGGCTCCCGTCGAGGCACGCTTCGACCGCGTCGACTACGTTGCTGTTGCAGATCCGGAAACACTCGGAGCGCCCGAAGACCCTGGTTCCCGAATGCTGCTCGCAGTCGCCGCCCATCTCGGAGGCACGCGGCTGATCGACAACGTCGTCCTCGGAGAAGACCCCCGCCCCTGATCGCTCAGAGGCCGTGAAGCCACCACGCGGCCAAGCAAACCAGTGCCGCGCCCGAGCCGAGCGTCCACATCCAGCGTTGGTCGATTGTGGTCGACGCCGGGCTCTGCCATCCGACGAGCGTGGGCTCGCCGTCCTCGAGGTCGTAGCGGAGCGGCGGTTCCTCCGGGGCTGGGGCGGCGACCTCCGAGACCGTCGCGACGCGGTGGTGCGTCTTCGGCACGTTCGGCGCCGGTGGCGGCACGGATACGACT
>JBATLA010000806.1:0-2159 GCA_049669945.1 Polyangiales bacterium
GTCATGGCTCGCCTACTCGAGCACGGGCAACGAGTGTGACGTGGGATTCATGCGCTTGCACTCATGAGGGCTGCTCGGAGAACCCATTCACGGCGGGGCCTCTTAGCCCACTGGGACCATTTCGGGAGCGCGATTGCGCGGTACTAGCTCGTTATGTCGCCTCGCTCAAGAGCTCCGAAAGGCCGTTCATAGTTCCTAACTGCCTCTCTCAAGGTCGTGCGAACCTCGCTGCTGCTCTCGTCGCTGCAGAAGTCGAATCGCACGGGCGTCGCGGTTCGCGGCGCTGTTGGAAACGAAATGACGCCAACTGCCAGGGTGCGGCGACCTCTGAATCGCCTTCCGTTGAATTGTGAGCTCTCGTCTGAGGGCCCGGGATTCGATGGCTTGGCGGAGTGCCAGTTGTTGTGAAAGGCGTTTTCGGTCTCGGTTCGACACCGGTAGGGCGCCGAGAAGCCGGCGCTGGTGTCGATACTTCTCCTTGAGTCGCCGACGGTCACGAGAGGCGTTGCCCCGGTACCTATTCCATGCGTCTTCCCGTGAAGTGCGAGCGCATCAAGTCGGATGAAATCGTCCTCGGCAACTCGAAACGAAACCATTCGCGATTTCTGGTTTCGTTCGGTGTCCGATTCGGGGGTAGAACGGCCGGCTGAACGAGATTGCAGGCGCAACATGGCGCCGCGCTCGTTGACCTGACGATGTGAAATCAGATGACATGGGGTGACGAACCCTGAACACGGCGAAGCGGCTAAGCTCCTGCGATCATTTGTAGATTGTTGTTTTTGTTGATGGACTAGCGGACATCGAAAATGGCTCTCGATATCCGTGCCGGGTCGCCCCTTTTCTTATTAACAGCGTCAGCGCCTTGTCCGAGCGAGCAGCTCGACGCCGCTGATGACGACCAAGGCGACCGCAAGGGTCCATAGGATTGCCTGGCCTCGTATTGGAAGTCGCAAGTCACCGAACAACAACCATAGGGTGAGGACTACGCCGCCGCTCAGGTTGATCGCGATTGCGCCGGCAATCCCGAGCCCTGCTGGCTGGGACTCGCCGCGGAAGCTCTCCCAGATCAATGCGATCCCTATGCCGAACAGAACGGCACCGAGGATCATTGGGTAAAACGCGCCGCGTGACTCCGGAATCCCGAGCCAGGCCGCTGTCAGCTCGAACGCGAGAAGGGCTATGCCCAACACGAGGTTGATCAGCGCATCGACTAGCAGCACACGGGAGCGAACCTTGACCACGTGACTGTTCCTCCGAGTGCGACGTGTAACACAGTTCCATCACCTAGCATCCCCAGCCCAGTGACGATTGACCGCTGCCGGTCTATCGACGGTCGGATCTCTGCGGCGTGTACCGGTTGGGCGGAGTGCAGGCGCGCTCCCAATTCATCTTCGCGAACCGATCTCGATGCTGTCGGAGCCTACCGGAAGAGAAACCCACGTCCCGTCGCGACCTAGCGCGACGACTCCGTCGAACGCATCGCCGACGCCCTCGAGATAGATCGATTCCAGAGCGCTGAGAGGCAGTGGCGGTGTTACGTGGTAGAAGAGCAGGGCGCGCACGCCGGCGCGTTGCGCTTCCACTGCGGCATCGACCGGCGCGGTGTGGTAGCCAACCACGTCGCGCATGATCTGGGCAACGTTGGCGACTCCGGCCTTGTCAGCCTCATCGCGTACAATGGCGAGGAGCTCCGGCGAGAGTCCTTCGTGCACCAGTAGATCGGCGCCCCGCGCAAATTGCACCAAGTTGTCCGTGGTGCGGGTGTCGCCGCTAAGCACCACGCTGCGCCCTTTGTAGTCGAAGCGGTAGCCGACTGCTGGATGTGCCGGGTCGTGGTCGACGGCGAAAGCGGTGACACGCAAGCCATCGTGGTCCAAGAGCGCGTGACCTTTGCCGGCCGGAGGCAGAGCGAACGGGCGCGCTGTGCCTCCGGCGCCGTTCGGCGGCGCGATCTTGGGCCCGTGGTGTGCCACCCGATACTCTGCGTCGAGTGCGTATGCGACATTGAAGCCGGCCACCACCTTGTTGACACCGATAGGTCCGTGAACCGGAAGAGGCTCGCTGTGGGTCCCGCCGATCCAGCGCTGCAACATGAGCTCCCCGAGCTCTCCGACGTGGTCTGAGTGAAAGTGTGTCAAGAACGCCGCTTCGACGCGTCC
>JBATLA010000807.1:0-1520 GCA_049669945.1 Polyangiales bacterium
GCGTCGAGCCGCCCGCCATCGATTCGGCCCCCATCGGGTCGTCCGTCTTCGAGTCGGCCTGCGTCGGCGAGGCCGGCTTCCGCCGTGCCCACGCCAATTCCGACATCGATGCTACCACCACCGGCGCCGATCCCGACTGGTGAGCGCTTCCGCATCGAGGCGAACCTTGGCGCAACGACCCAATCCAACTTCTACGTCGGGTTCAGTGGCGAAATCGCGCATGGAGGCGTGTTCCTCGCGACGTACGAGACACTCCCGAAAGACACCTCGGTGACGATGTTGGTGACGTTGCCGGGCGGATTCGAGTTCGAGTGTGATGGCTACGTGCGTTTCGTACGCGACCCACTCGATTTCGCATCAGAGTCGGAACCCGGCATCGGAATTCAGTTTGAAGGCTTGTCCGATGATGCGCGCAACCTCGTGCTCCGCTTCATCGGCAAGCGACCGCCGATCTTCTACGACGTGTAGCGCTCGAGTCGTTCAGCCAACGCCTAGCAGCTTGCTCATCGACGCCTCGTCGACAGGGGTGAACGAGTACGACTCCATCTCCTTCGAGGTCACCCAGGCGTAGTCTTTGACCGCGCGGCAATGGAGGTCCGCTCGGAGTAACTTGCATTCGTAGAGATAGAGATCGACGGCGTACTTCTCGTACGGGTGGTTCACGAACGAAATCAACTGGCCGACGTCGACTTGGGCGCCGAGCCGCTCGGCCACTTCACGTGCCAGCGCTGCCTCATCGCTTTCCCCCTCTTCGACGCGACCGCCGGGAAAATCCCAAAGCAGGGGAAGGACGGCGTTCTCGCGACGCTGCGTGATCAGATAGCGCCCCTCGCGCTCCACGAGGGCAGCAACCACACGGATTGTCTTCATCTCCGACGACACGAGGTGGGATATAGCATCCCAAGGGCAAGCGTTTACATGGGGTAGGCGTGTACGACGTCGCGCGGCGGCCGTTCGACATTGAGCACCGGGCTGGTGATCAAATCCCGACCGGCCGCGATGAAGAATAGCGACTCCCCCACGGTGGGGAGCCCCTCCGACGCGCTGATCGCTCCGTTGTCGTGGAACTTGAGGCCACCCGAGACTGTGCTTCGAAGTGCCATGTGGCCGGCGAGCCACTCGCCGCTGCGGCGGTCGCGAACGCCGACACACACATTGCGGCGTACGTGGTATTCGCTGTTGCGAGTGACGAAAATACGATGAATGCGGCGTTCTTTGCCCAAATAACCCATCTCTACCTCCTGAGGCGCTACGATCGGGTTGAGGCTCACCTTACATGTGGGACAAAGTAGGCACAAAAAACTGGCGGCGGCCCCTGCTGCTTGAGGCCGACAATTTCACGCCCCCCGAGCGAACGCCCTGGGGCGGCCGACGCATCGTGGGCCAGCTCAAGGCAGGATTGGGCATCACCGTGGACGGCCCCGTAGGCGAATCGTGGGAGCTCTCGGTCGAGCCAGATTTCCCGAGCAGGCTCGCCGAAGGCCCCACCCTCGACGAGGTGCTCCGCGCCGTGCCCGCCC
>JBATLA010000808.1:0-1676 GCA_049669945.1 Polyangiales bacterium
GTCAGCGTCAGCGTCAGCGTCAGCGTTGAGCGTCAGCGTCTGCGCCCGCCAGACCGACTCGCCTGAATATGCGTAATCGCCACCGCCAGCGCGTCCGCGGCGTCTTCCTCCGGTGCGGCCTTCAACCCCAGCAAGGCCATCACCAGTCTTGTGACCTGCGCCTTGTCCGCGGCGCCGCGTCCCACGACGGTGCGTTTCACAATCGCCGGTGGGTATTCATGCACCGCGATCTCTGATTGCGCCGCGACGAGCAGCGCTACGCCGCGCGCGTGACCGAGCTTCAGCGCGGCGTTCGCATACTTCGCGAAGAAGATCTCTTCGACCGCCACTTCGTCGGGGCAATGCGCCTCAATCACCCGCTCCAGCTCTTGGTGAATCGTCCGGAGCCGCTTCGCGAGGGCGAGCTTTCCGGGAACGGCAATCGTCCCCGCCGCGATCTGCCGCAGGCGCGTACCCTCCAGCTCGACCACGCCCCAGCCGGTGCGTCGGCTGCCGGGGTCGATGCCGAGGACGCGCATGGCGTGTTAGGCCATCTCGGCGAGCGCTTGCTCGCTGAGCTCGAAATCCGAGAACACGTTTTGAATGTCGTCGTGATCCTCGAGCGCTTCGTAGAGCGCCATGAGCTTCTCAGCGTCAGGACCCTCGACGATTTTCGGGTTGTTGGGGATGTACTCGAGAGTAGCTTCTGCCACCGTGATCCCCGAAGTCGCGATCGCGTCACGAACCAAGTCGAGATCATTGCGCGCGGTCGTCACCACCCACTGGTCGTCCGCGAGCTCCATGTTCTCCGCTCCGCCACCGACCGCGGCCTCGAACAGCACCTCTTCGGTGGTGGCGTCCTTGTCGATGCGAATCATACCTTTTTGCTCGAAAGCCCAGGCCGCGGAGCCGCTGGTGCCGATTTGGCCGTTGTTCTTGTCGAAGATCTTCCGTACTTCCGCGATCGTTCGATTCCGATTGTCGGTGACGACCTCGCAGACGAACAGAGCACCGTCGGTGCCGATCCCCTCGTACAGAAGCTCTTCGTACTGCACCCCCTCGAGCTCGCCGGTGCCCTTTTGGATCGCCCGGGTGATGTTGTCCGCAGGCATGTTCACGCCGCGCGCCAGGTCGATCGCGCGCCGAAGTCGCGAGTTACCGTCCGGATCCCCACCACCGCTGCGCGCCGAGATGGTGATCTCCTTGATCACTTTGGTGAACAATTTCCCGCGCTTGGCGTCCTGGGCGCCCTTGCGTCGCTTGATTGTCGACCATTTGCTGTGGCCACTCATATCGGGAGGGTTATTCAACGAAATTGCACGGCTTTCAAGCCCTTGTCCCAGTGAATAAGCCCTAGGCGCCGGCGTCGAACCTCCCATGCAACGTTTCGGGATTCTCTTCATCGCGCTACTCGGGGTCGCCGGCTGCAACGACGACTCGAGCTACGTCTGTATCTCTGACGGTCCCCTAAGCGACCGCGGATGCTTCATCTGCCGGGGGGATGAATGTGACCCGCAACCGCCGCCGGAGCGTACGATCTGTTTCGGGGAGACGGATTGCGGCGTCGATGAGGTCTGCACGACCATCGGTTGCGTGGCGCAGTGCAACGAGGAGTACGAGTGCCCGCTCGGAACGACCTGCGCAAGCAGCGGCTTGTGTCTCAACCCGCTCGAAGAAGAACCCCCCAAGCAAGAGCC
>JBATLA010000809.1:0-3920 GCA_049669945.1 Polyangiales bacterium
AGTAGTTGTACAGGAACGTCGTGCCGTCTGCCGCGAACACGTTCGCGCCGACCACCCATCTGTCATTCGCCAACGCATCTGCATCAGTTTGGACGAGCGACTCGAAGTCCTGTGTGTACTCGCAGGCCTCGCTTGGCTCGCAGACGCCCGCGTTGCAGGTGCCGGCGCCGGTGCCGGCGTCGCAGGCGGTCCCGTCGGGGGCGTTGGAGATTTCGCACATGCCGTTGCTGGGGTTGCACGTTGCAGCGGTGCACTCGTTTCCGGTGTCTTCACAGATGACGCCAGCGCAGAGATCAACGACCCCACAGGCTCCGTCCATGCAAACACCAGCACCCGACGCGGTCGTGACCGACACGTTATCGAAGTACGCATCGACGGTGCAGCCCGCGGTTGCTCCGCAGTCGACCTTCAACTGAAGCGTGACCCCGCCGCTGACGTCTGGCCCGGCAGTCGTGGTGTAGGTGTAGTTGACCCATTCGCCCGTCGGGAAGATGGGCCCGCCACCTAGGATTTCGGACTTGGACGTGCCGCCAGCCTCCAATTCGGAGAAGAACTCGGCAAACACGACGCCGCCAGCCCCTTCCAAGGAGCCGAACAAGTCAAACGAGATGACAACTTCGGCCCCGGGCGTCACCGTTCCGATGCCAATGTTGGCGTTCTTGATGAGCGGGAAGGAAGGCGCGCCGCCTTCAGCAGGAACGCTGGCAACCAAGTTCCCGGACCACAAACCGGATGCGGCCTCCGCCATCGTAGCCGCACAGGTCCCATTGTTCGGACCGTCGCAGAACTGCGTCCAACCATCGAGGTTACCGGTTTCGAAGCCGCCATTGACGGCCAGCTCAGCGTCGCCGCCGGCGCACTCGGTCCCGTCGGGGACGTTCGAGGTCTCACACAGGCCAGTGCTGGGGTTGCACTCGGCTGCAGTACACTCGTTGCCCGTGTCGTCGCAGGTGACGCCCTCGCACAGATCGACATCCATGCAGTCGCCGCCGATGCACATGCCGGCGCCGCCATCGCACGAGGTCCCGTCATCGACGGGCTCGTTGCTGCACTGGCCGTCCTCCGGGTTGCAGAGGTCGGTGGTGCACTCGTTTTGGTCGTCGCAATCGACGCCTTCGCAGAGGTCGGCGGGCACGCACTCTCCCGACTCGCAGATACCTTCGCCACCCTCACAGGAGGTGCCATCGTCGACCGGCTCGCTCACGCATTCGCCCGACGCCGGGTCGCACGAGTCGTCGGTGCACTCGTTTTGGTCGTCGCACTCGACGCCTTCACAGAGGTTGCCGTCGCCCTCTACGCAGGTCACAGCGACCGCCCAGCTGTCCATGCAGTACTCGAAGTCGTCGTCGGAGACTGTGACCGTGATCGACTGCTGACCGACCTCGCCACACGTGTAGGTCGTCTCGTTGGCGTTCGAATCGGCGATCGAGCCACCGGTCGCACTCCACACGATGGTGACATCGTCACCCTCGACGTCGACTGTTTGTGCGGAGAGATCAATGTCGTTGCCGACCGAGGTCTGAAGCGGCGAGACGACGACCTTGGCAAGCTCGGCGCAGATGTTGAACTTGCCGTTCACGCGCACACCGCCAAGCCCTGTCGGCCGCTTGCAGTTCAGCATCACCATCACGTCGGTCGCTTCGCCGACCTCCACGTCGAATTCGGCATCGCCCCTGCACGTGACCTCGCCACTTTCATCGGTCGCAGCGAGCTCGACGAGATAATCGTCGCCCGGCGGAAGGCCGAACACCTCGACGGAGGCAGTGGCGCCCGGCGCGCTCGTATCGATGGTGCCGCTCATCGGCTCCATGTCGCCGCCAGAGATCGTCCAGTCGACTTCATTGATGATGATCCCGTCGGCAAGCTCGAGATTGAGGTTGAGCGAACCGGTGTTCTCACCGGGGTCGGAATCTGTGGCGCAGCCGGCGAACGCAAGCGCGAACGCGGCACTAAGAGCGAGGGACAACAACTTGGAGCGGGCCATTGGGCCTCCGTGAATCAAGGGTTGGGGGGGGCCAAGAACCTAACACTTCCGAACAAATCGTTACAAGGGGGTTCAGGAGGCGCCTAACGCCTTGCGGCGACAATGAACGCTTCTTGTGTGTGCGCTCACAACTAGACGGTGTTGGAGGCCGTGTGTCCAGGACACGATCAGGCGGACAATGGCTTCCTGTGGCTCCCTGCGGCGGTGAAGCGACGCTTAACGTCTCTATCGGACCGGGGACCAGCAGTCGCCTTCTTTGGTGACTCTCGACTCGCGTTCCAACTTGATCAAGTGGGCTTCGATGGACTGGAGGGCTAGCGGCCAGAGGTGTTTCGGGGTGTCGGCGTAGGCTTCGGCGACTAGGTGTCTCGGGCGGGACGGTTTGCCTCTCGCTTCGAGAGCGGCGAGCACCTTGGCCTCCCGCATCAAGCGATGCTCGATGTAGTAGTTGAGGATCGCCTGGGGCTGTTGGATGAGCTCGCCGTGGGCTGGCAGTAGGCCCGCGGGTCCGAGCGCGGACATCTTTCGGAGCGACTCCAGGTATAGGAGCATGTCCCCGTCTGTTGGCTCGACGATGATCGTGCCGACCGACGCAACCATGTCTCCGGCGATCATGATCTGGCTCGCTTCGTCCGTGAAGCAAAGGTGGCCAGGCGCGTGGCCGGGGGTGTGCAGAGCGCTCAGGGCGGTGGGGGTCGGACCGTCGAGGACGATGCGTTCACCGTCTTGGATCAGCATGTCGATATGGACGATGCCGTCGAGGCGTTGCGCCGTCATCGCGTGCGCCCACAAAGGAAGTTGGAGCCGTTCTTTGAGTGCCATCGCGCCGCCCACGTGATCGGGGTGGTGGTGGGTCGCGAGGATCGCCAAGGGTTCCACCCCTTTGAGCCGAGCCGCTTGAACCCACTCGACCATGAGCTCCTGCTCTTCTCGATAGGGTGTGGCAGGCTCGACGAGGACCGCCTCGCGGGTTCCGACCAGGAAGGTGTTGGTGTGCGTCGCCGGCGGCAGCGTCGGCGTGCGCACCGGTAGCATCTGAATCGTTGGCGCCACGGCCTGAACGCGATCAGCAAGCGACGCTGAGCCGGCGGCAGCCATGCCGAATCTCAGGCGCTGCCGACCAGCTCGATGTCTTCGAGGTCGAGCTCGTGTTCGCCTTCTTCGGGCGCGAGCGCGTGAATCATCGAGACCGGGCCGCTCGGGTAGAAGCGGTCGCGTGGCTCATCGAGCAGACACTCGACGCGGCCTTCGGGATGCTGCGCCGGATCGCCGAGCTGACGCATGCTCAATCGCACCACCGACTTGAGCGCTTCGAAAACGCCCCAGCCTTCGCGCGCCGACGAGACAAGCTCCGGCACCCCTTGGGGGACGCCCAGGCGCTCGGAGAGCTCTTCGACACCGAGCACGCCGGGAATGTCTCGCTTGTTGTACTGCACCACGAGCGGCACGCGATCCGGATCGATGCCGTGCAAGCGCAGGTTGTAGTCGAGGTTCCGGATGCTGTAGTTGTTGCCTTCGAGCGCATCCGGCTGGCTGTCCACGACGAGCACGACCCCGTCGACGTTACGAAGCACCAAGCGGCGGGTCGAATCCTGCGCGATTTGGCCAGGCACCGACAAAAGGTGCAGCCGCACATTGTAGCCGCGGAAGCTGCCAAGCTCGAGCGGGAGGAAGTCCAAGAAGAGCGTGCGCTCGGCCTCCGTGTTCACCGTGACGAGCTTGCCGCGTGACTCCGGGCGCGACTGTGCGTGGATGGTCTCGAGGTTGGTGGTCTTGCCCCCGAGCCCGACGCCGTAGTAAGCGATCTTGAGCGTGATTTCGCGCTGCGCGTGAAGAATCAGGGCCATAGCCCGGAACTACCTGGGTCCCGCAGAAGCGTCAAGAAGCTGGCACCATGGCAGGGGGTCAGCCTGCGTCCTCCCGGACGGCCGCGTCC
>JBATLA010000810.1:0-7687 GCA_049669945.1 Polyangiales bacterium
CGTGTCGTTGCCAAGCAACATGGCAAAGCGATCTTCAACATGTCGGTCTCGTTCCAGGCGCCCGAAGAGGGGCTGGAGCACCAGGCTCCAATGCCGGACGCGCCTCCACCCGAAACGGTCCCAACCAACCTGGAGCGACTGCAAGCCTACAAAGCAAGATCCAATCATCCTGCCATCGACTTCCTGTTGCTGCTCGATCGCCCAATCCAGCGGCGCGAAGTCGACCACGTCGATTTGCTCGAGCCCGAACCGCATACCGGAATCCAACGGATGTGGTTTCGCGCGGACGGCGAGCTCGGTGACGACCCCGTGCTTCATCAAGCCGTGCTCACCTACGCGAGCGACTACGGGTTACTCGAAGCCTCGTTCAATGAGCACGGTCAGAGCTTTCTAACCGAAGAGCTGATCATCGCTAGCCTCGACCATGCGGTGTGGTTTCACCAACCGGTTCGAGCCGACCAATGGATGCTCTACGTCACACGCAGCCCGCGTACGTCGGGGGGTCGTGGCCTCAACTTCGGGCACATTTACTCACAGGACGGGGCTCTGCTTGCCTCCGTGGCGCAAGAGGGTTTGATGCGCATTCGAAAGCCGCAATGATATCTACTACGCATGGGCGAATGGTTCTCGCGCTGGCCTTCGGCCTCGCGATCGCGAGCGTCTCGGCTCACGCGCAGGTGCGCCCGCTTGCCGGAGCCGAGAAGCCTGAGGCCGGGGAGGTCTCTCCTGAGCTGTTGGAGCTCCAGGCGCGACGCAAGGAGCTCAAGGTCCGGCTCTCCGAGTGGCAGACGAAGTCGTCGGACTACGTTCGCGTCGGCCAGGAGGCGCAAGCCCGTATCGAGGCGATCGAACAGGAGATCGCCTTGCTCGAGAATCGGGACGCCATTTCGGTTCCTGACGAGGTGACCGCCGCCAAGCTCGATGCCTTGCTGCTCGACACGGAGCAGGATCTCGCGGCGGCCCGCCGGGAAGGGATAGAGCTCGACACCCAGGCGGACCAGAGATCGGAACGCCGTCGTCGGATTCCAGAGTTGCTTGCCGTCGCGAAGCAGCGTCTCAGCCAGCTCGAAGTCGCTGCGCCCGTCACGACCGCTGACCCCGTCCTCACCGCTTTGCGGGCCGAGGTCGACGCGCTTCGGCGTGAGGTGCTTCGCGCCGAGATTGACGCCTACCAGAACGAGCTCGCGAGCTACGACGCCCGCGGGGGGCTGCTAAGCAAACAGCGTGACCGCGCGGCGCTCCGCATCACATACTACACGGTGCTCAGCACCAAGCTGAGGGACGCCAGGCAGGAACTGTCGCGGCGGCAGGTCGAGCAGGAAAACGAGTCGACCAAGCAGTTGCTGAAGGAGCTCACGGCGGTTCCGCCAAGCTACAAGCGCGCACTCGAAGATCTCTTCCGTCGCAACGAAGCCCTCGCGTCGGTTTGGACTAGTGAAGGCGGGCTCTCCGATCAGATCGAGGACGTCAGCGAGAAGTTGTCGCGTGCGGAGGCCAAGGTCGCCGCCGTCCAGTCGGAGCTCACGCGTCTTGCAGCCCGAGTCGAGGCTGTCGGCTTGGCCGATTCGGTGGGAGCGCTCTTGCGGCGCCACCGAGCCGAGGCGCCTGACATCGGCATGTACCGCCGCTTCATTCGCATGCGCCAAGAGCAGATCGGTGAAGTTCAACTTCAGCAGATCAAGCTCCGGGAACAGCGTGAGGCTCTTGCGGACATCGATGCTCTGATCTTCGAGGTCATGGAGTCGATCGATGAGCCGGTCTCGAAGGACGAGCGCGTCGAGCTGGAGGACCTGCTCCGGCAGCTCTTCGAGACACAACGCCGTTACATGGACGCGCTCATCGAGCGGTACGAGACGTACTTCCAGAAATTGGTCGACTTCGATGCGCAGCAACAGCAGCTCATCGCGCGCACCGAAGACCTGCTCGCCTTCATTGACGAGCGCATCCTTTGGGTTCCGAGTGGCCGTACGATTCAGCCGGATCTGTTTTCCGACGGCAGGGACGCGCTCGCATGGCTTGCGGGCCCGAAATACATGGCGCAGCTCGGTCGGAGCATCCGGGACGCATCGACGCGCTGGTGGCCATTCCATCTTCTCGCGTTGCTCCTGCTGTTGTCCTACTTGCCTCTCGTGCGGCGGCTCCAGCCGCGCTTGCAGAGCCTTGGAGATGAAGCACGCCGCGCCGATTGCACGCGCTTCGTTCCGACGGCTCAAGCCTTGGGGCTAAGCTTGTTGAACGCGATCTGGTTGCCAGCCGTGATTGCATACTTTGGCTGGCGACTCGGGGAGTCGCCGTCCGCGACGCAGTACGTCCGTAGTGTGGCCTATGGACTCGTGCTCACCTCCGTATTCTGGGCCACGATCCGCATCCCGCGCCAACTAGTGCGCCCTGGTGGCGTCGCCGACGCGCACTGCGGGTGGCCCGAGCGTTCAGTTCAGGGGCTCTTCCGCGAGCTCGGTTGGCTCGCGCGCGTCGCGGTCCCATCCGTGTTCATGATCGGCGTGTTCGAGATGCACGGAGAGGACTTGTGGCGCGAGTCCGTAGGCCGAGTGCTCTTCCTCGTTTTGCTTCTCGCAGTCATCGTGTTCAACTATCTCGCGTTGCGGCCTGGCGGCCCCCTGTCGACGATCTGGGCTACGCGCATCCGCCGGCGTCCTTGGACGTGGCGGCTCCTTCAGCTTGCGTCTTTGGCTGTGCCGCTTGGCCTCGGCGCTGGCGCGCTGCTTGGCTTCTACTGGACGGCGCTGCAGTTTGCGGTGCGATTGCACTTCACACTGCTCTTCCTCTTTCTGCTGGCCCTCGGCCTGCGACTCGCGGCACGCCTGTCGATGATCGGAGAGCGTCGCGCGGCGTTGGAGCCCGACGCTCTCGAGACCAAGCAGCCCCGTCCGGCTCCAACCATGGAGATCAGCCGGCTGATGGTCGCTACCGGCCTGTTGCTGGCGATTCTTGGCTCCTTCGTCATTTGGGCCGACCTCTTGCCAGCCGTTCGCGTCCTCGAACGAGTCGAGCTGTGGACCACTACGCAGACAGTCACGGTGGCGGAGCTGGACCCGTCAGGAGTCGAGCGGCTCACGACCGACGAACAGGTCTTGGCCGTGACACTCGCGGACCTAGTCCGAGCGCTCCTGATCGGTCTGCTGACATTGGCGTTCGTGCGCGCGCTGCCGGGCGTCCTCGAGGCCACGCTTTTTCGACGGCTCGGCCCAGGTGAGCGGTACGCCTATGTAACCATCGTCAAGTACGCCGTCGTGCTGGCAGGCCTCGCGCTCGCGTTCGATGCGATTGGAGTGGGCTGGTCGAGCATCCAGTGGCTGGTGGCTGCTGTCGGTTTGGGTCTCGGATTTGGTCTGCAAGAGATCTTCGCCAACTTCGTCTCCGGGCTCATCATCCTATTCGAACGCCCGATTCGCGTTGGCGATACGGTTAGCGTCGGGGAGATCCACGGCACGGTCAGCAGGATCCGCATTCGTGCCACCTGGATCACCGGCTTCGATCGCAAGGAGCTGATCGTTCCGAACAAGACGTTCGTCACGGGGCAGCTCGTCAACTGGACCCTGTCGGACCAGGTGCTGCGCCTGGAGATCCCGGTGGGCATTGCCTACGGCTCTGACACGGACCGCGCCATCGAGGTCCTGAGTAAAGTCGCCAAGGATTCGATCCGAGTCCTCCACGACCCGCCGCCGCAGGTCTTCTTCCTGAGCTTTGCGGACAGCTCGCTTCTCTTCGAGCTGCGTGTGTTCACGCGTGGTGTGAACCAGCGTTTCCTCGCGCGTCACGAGCTCCACCTGAGCATCGACAAGGCGTTTCGTGAGGCCGGAATCGAGATCGCCTTCCCGCAACGAGATCTTCATCTGCGTTCGGTGCCGAAGGGCTGGCGTCCGCCTCCCACACAGTCCTAATGAGGGCAGCCTCTCGAGCTACTGCAAGTTGTAGTTGATGATCATCGATTGACTGCCGCGCCGAATCGATAGATTGAACTTGTCTGCCGTTCGGAGAGTCGTGTAGGCGCCGAGCGCCGCGTCCGTGCTGGTCAGCGATTGTCCGTTGACGCTCTCCAACACGTCTCCGTTCAGAATGCCGAGTTTGGTCAACAGGGTGTTGGCGCGGATACCTCGAATCTCCATCCCGACGGACCGCCCCCCCTCGACCTTGGGTGAAACCGCGGCGATCCCGATGAGGCGGCCGGCGTTGTCGAGCACCTTGTTGAGCATCGCGCGGGAGAGGTTGTAGTTGGTGTCGTTTACCTTTTCGATCCCCTCGTCGAGCTCGTCGCCGCTGAGCCCCGCGTTTCGATCCGTGTCGGGTCTCCGCTTGTTCCTTTTGTCTTCGCGTTTGGGCGTCGGTCGCTTCGGCTGTTTCGGGGTCGCTCCATCGACTTCGAACATCGCGAGGCGGCAGAAACCGGTCTTGGTCTGCAAGATGACTGTGTCGGACTGAATCGCGCGAATCTTGGACCCTTCCACCTCGGCGCCGCCGCGATGAAGCCCTGCCTTCTGGTCGGTTCCGACGATTGCCGCGAGGGATTGCTCTAGCTCTCCGGGCAACACGACAGTCCCGATCAGTCGCATCTTGTTCGTACACGGCTGCTCGACTTCTTCCTGTGGCATCTCTGCGTCGGGAAGCGATGGATCGTCGATTGGTGTGGCTGATAGGTCGCCCAACTCGTAGTTGAAGATATTGCGCTTCAGGATGACTCCGGGATCATGCCTCTGTTGAGCATACGTAGGGACTGTTCTGCGTCTTGGAGGGTCGGCCGCCGTTTCCGGATCGGTCTCCAGAATTTTCGCCGATAGCAACGCAGTGGCCCCTTGCGCGGTGAAAAACGCACACAACACCAACGTCGTCAGAACGATTCCGTTTCGAGCTCGGTTCTTGGCGGCGGCGCCCATGTTCCTCAGAGCTTAGCCTACAATCGGAGTAGTCAATCGGTTATAGTCCCGCGCCCCAATGGAGACGATCAAACGGTTTGTCCGGCGAACGCTGCTGGATTCATGGCGAGAAGCGGACGCCCAAGCAGACACGGCCCGCAGCGGCGAGTTCGACTGGCGACCCGTCGTCATCTTGGTCACGACGGCGGTCACACTCACTTTGGCGCGCTACTTCGGGAACAACAGCACCTTCACGGAGCTGGTGCCCTTCGACAAGGAGCTCTACACCCGCGACCAGTGGGACCTCATGGCGAGAGCGTGGTGGTCCGGCACGCGCGTAGTCGCCTACGTCGTGATCCCGATGATCACGATCGTTCTGATGCCCGGCGAGCGCATACGCGACTACTACGTGTCTCTCGATGGCTTCGTTCGACATCTGTGGATCTACGTGGGTCTGTATTTCGTCGTGCTTCCGTTCGTACTTTTCGTGGCGACGCAGGATCAGTTCTTGTCGACGTACCCGTTCTACAAGTACGCCAACCAGTCGTTGGGTCATTTCCTCCGATGGCAGGTGCTCTACGCGGCACAGTTCGTCGCGCTCGAGTTCTTCTTCCGCGGCTACATGCTGAAGGGGCTCAGCCACAAGTTCGGATACGGCGCGGTGTTCGTGATGATCGTGCCTTACTGCATGATCCACTACCCCAAGCCACTTCCGGAAACGCTCGGCGCAATTCTTGCGGGGATCGCCCTCGGGACGCTATCGATGCGCACCCGGTCGATCTGGGGAGGCGTGCTGATCCACGTCGGTGTCGCGCTCACGATGGATTGGCTGGCCGTGGCTCAGTGTCCGCCGCCCGGCGAAGGTCCCTGCCGAGGCCGCTAGGAAGGACGGGCCGCGAAGAAGGGGGGCAGACCCCTCCTGCGGGGCGACAATTCCCAGGCGAGTGCACCGCTTCTTGCATGTCGAATTGGGCATGGGCGAGCTCGAGGCGGCTGTCGTCAGCATTCGTCCCGCGGGTGAGGGCGACATACGAGCGATCCAGCAGCTATTCCAAGTCTGCTACGGGGAGCGGTACTCGCATCCGGAGTTCGTATCGGAGGCCTATCTCCGCAAGATGATCTACAGCGACAACTCGCTGGCCCTCGTCGCGGAGGCTCCCTCAGGCGATATCGTCGCGACGGCATCCGTGGT
This sequence comes from Polyangiales bacterium, assembly GCA_049669945.1. Taxonomy (GTDB): domain Bacteria; phylum Myxococcota_A; class Polyangia; order Polyangiales; family Houyiibacteriaceae; genus SG8-38. The sequence continues at coordinate 6,064 of JBATLA010000810.1, forward strand.
GATCGACGTGGGCGCCTATTCGGATCTGGTGGGCGAGTTCGGCCGCTTGGTCGTCCATCCGAAGAGCCGCGGGCGACACATCGGTCACCGGCTCATGACCGAGCGGATCAAGCACGTCGCTCCTTACCTCCACATCGGCTTCGCCGACAATCGCCTCGCCCACACACGGTCCCAGCAGATCTCGCTTGCGCACGGCTTCGCTCCAGTTGGCTTTCTTCCAATCCACAACGGCGAGTCGGTAGCGCTCTTCGTTCGGCATTTCGGAGATGCGCTGAAGCTCAGGCGCAATCACCCACGGGTCGCGCCCCAGGTTTACGGACTCGCTCAGCGTGCTCTTCGGGCGAGTGGCCTCGAGGCGGATGCGATCGTCGACGAGATGTCTCCGCCCTACGGTCTCGACGAGAGCTTCGAGATCGAAGAGATGAACGCGCGCGGCTACGCGACGCTTCTTCGGTTCGAGCGGGGACGCGTCAAGAATCCCGAGATCTTCAGTCGCGCACGGCTCCATTTCGGGCTTCGCACCCTCGAGTCGCACAACACGTCGTATCTGCTGGCGCGAAGACACGGCCAGTTGGTCGGTGCCGTCGGGTATGCTCATGACGCGCGTCTAGATCACGCCGTTCGTATCTTCGAGCTCGTCGCTGCCGATGAGGATCCGATTCGGTTCCTTTTAAAGGAGCTGATGCGCCGTTCGCGTGAGGAGTGGCGAGTCGACTACGTCGAGGTCGACGTCAATGCGCACGCGCCCCGGATGCAGAAGACCGTGCTCGAGCTCGGCTTCGTTCCAGTAGCCTATCTTCCAGCTTCCGTGTTTCACCATGTGGAACGCCTCGACACGGTGCGAATGCAGCGCTTCTACGTTCCAGTGAGTACCGAGGGTCTCCTGCTCACGGACGAGGCAAAACCCGTCTTCGAGATGGTCCTCCGGAATCTCAACACCCGTGCGATCCAGCCCAAGCTCGTCCAGCTCTTGCCCGCCACGAGGTTGGGCAAGCACCTGAACCGCGAGCAAGTCGCGCGCCTGTCGACGTTGTTCGAGACTGTGACGTTCGATGACGGTGAGACGATCTTGGAGGCGGGCAAGCGCGACGCGCGGCTCTACATCCTGCTCTCCGGAACCGCGCGGGTCTACTCCGGCGACCCGCCCGAGGAGGTGGGAGCCGTGAGTGAGGGGGAGCTCCTCGGCGAGGTTTCGCTACTCAGAAAGACACCGCACACGGCTACGGCGATCGCAGAGGGCGTGGTCGAGGCCGCGGCCGTTCGTCACAGTGACCTCAACGCGCTTCTCCAACAGAGAACCGACATCGGCGTGGTGCTCTTTCGCAACCTCGCGACCGGTCTCAGCAGCAAGCTCAGCCGGACCGACGCGTTCCTCAGCATCAAGCCTTGGGAGTAGCGGCTCGGTAGAACGGCCTCGCCCCCGACGGCATCGGCAGAGGTCCCTCTTGCCGCCCTTTCACTCTTCGATGCTGAGCGCGCCCGTGGGGCAGTGCTTCACCGCCAGCTCGACCTTGTCGCGGAGCTCTTCTGGAGGCTCTTCCTGTAGGATGTTGAGGAAGCCCTTGTCGTCGACCTGAAAGACTTCCGGCGCCTCGCCCATGCAGTTTGCGTGGCCCTTACAAAG
>JBATLA010000811.1:0-1834 GCA_049669945.1 Polyangiales bacterium
GAGACCTTGCCGTACCCTTCGCCGACCTCGAGCTCGGGCGGAGGCGCGATTTCGCGCATCAGCGTGTGGACGTCCTTGCCCTGGTTCATGCCTTTGACGGTCTCGTCGTGCACGTAGCGAACCGCATTCCGTAGGCGTGTGAGCTCTTCGCGAATCGTCTCCTTGCCCACGACCGGCCCGTGATGCCCGGTCAGCAGCATCTCTGGCTCGAGGTCGAGCACGCGCTCGAGGGACGCGATGAATCGGAGCGGCTCTCGATACCGGTCGCCACGAATCGTAACGAGGTTCGGGAAGTGCCCAAACAGGGCGCTGAAGAGATTGCCTGTGAAACAGATGCGTGCCTCGGGCAGCCACACCACCATCGAGTCGGTCGTCTCGCCTCCGGGGGTCCACAAGAGCTCCATCCTCACGCCCCCGAGCTCGAGCGCGTAGCGGTCGTCGAATGTGACGTCCGGCGTTGGGCGCGACTGCGCGGGAATCGCCCCCCCCGTGTTCTCTTGGATGTACGTCCAAGCCTCCGCAATCGCTTCTGCGAACGCAAAGCCGCTCCTCACGGCGCGGAACGAGCCGATACGCGCATCGTCTGCCTGATGAGCTTGGTTGTTCGCATGGGCGACCACCTTCGTGCCCTCTTCGCGGAGCAAATCCGTCCCGCCCACGTGATCGACATGACCTTGCGTGAAGAGGATGTATCGAAGCGGACCGTCATCGACCGCGTCGAAGTTGCGCTTGTGAACGGGCGCTTCGAAGCCCATCCCCGTGTTGACGACGACCCTGCCCTCGGGCGTCACAATAAGGTATGCGTTCGACAAGCCCGTGGACAGATAGATGAAGTCGCTGACCTTCGTCGCTTCGGGCTGCGAGGCGGGTCGAATCTCGTGTCCCCCTGGCCGCGAACGGTAGAGCGGTGCTGAGGTCATCGCTGCCTTGTGCCGCAGTCGCATTCGGATTGCAACAGTGGTAGTTAGCGCAACGAAGATGCGACGACCCGTACGGCTTGGAATCCTCGGCGCGGCCCGAATCGCGCCCTTTGCTGTGTTGCGGCATGCGCGCAAGCTCGACGCAGTCGACGTCGTGGCTGTTGCGGAGGAGTACCACCCCGAACGGCATCTCCGGCGCTACGCCCGAAAGCACCGCATTCCCCGGACATACCGCTCCTTCGACGCCCTCCTCGCCAACCCGGAGATCGACGCGGTCTACATTCCGCTTCCAATCAGCATGCACGCTGATTGGTGCATTCGATCAATCGAAGCGGGAAAGCACGTCCTTTGCGAGAAGCCGCTGGCCGCGAACGCCAGGGATGCCGAGCGCGTGCTGCGCGCCTCCGAGGGGACCGGGCTCGTCGTCGCGGAGGCGATGCACTTTCGTTACCACCCACTCGTCGACCGCGTGCGCCAGATCATTCGCGATGGCGAGATCGGCGACATCGAGCACATCGACGCCAGTTTCTCGGCCTACTGGCCGTTCACCGATTTTCGGTTCGACTACGCGATGGGCGGCGGCGGAACGATCGACATGGGGTGCTATCCAATCGGCTTCATCCGCGCGGTCACTGAAGAAGAGCCCACCGTCACGCAGGCGAAGGCGGGCCTTTACGGAACGCTCATCGATCGCTGGATGCGGACGAGCATGCAGCTTCCTTCCGGCGGCGACGTGAGCCTCTTCGTCGGCATGCGCTGCAGCAACTTGCTGTCGGTGTCGATGCAAATCCGCGGCTCGATAGGAAGCATCGACATCCTGAACTTCATCAAACCCGAGGTCTACCATCGCCTCAAAGTTCGAACGGAGTCCGGGATACGTCGCGAACGAGTCCCCGGCGGCTCGACCTACGCGA
>JBATLA010000812.1:0-8682 GCA_049669945.1 Polyangiales bacterium
GTCCGTACTCCCGCGCGACGACCGCGCCGTGTGAGACCGCGCTTCCAACGTCGGTGGCGAGGCCCGCGATCAAGCTGAAGTAGGGCGTCCATCCGACGTCCGTAATGGGTGCGATGAGGATTTCGCCGGTCTGCAGCGCCGCGGCTTCTTCCAGGGTCTCGACGACTCGGGCACGGCCGGTGACCACGCCCCGGCTCACCGGCTTTCCGATGAGGGCACCGTCTTCACCTTCCGTGGCTTGGAGACGCAAAGGCTCGGGGCGGTCTTTGAAGACCTGCGGGAAGTGCAGAGGCATCTGGTAGTCGAGCACCTTCCGCCGCGACGTCGCGACGTCGGCGAGCTCGCGGCGACCCCGAATGAGCTCGCCGAGCTCTTCGTGGGTCAAGAAGAAGACCGCGTCTTCATCGGGGAGCCATCGCTCCGTGGCCATCGCGGCGCCGAGCGCTCGGTACGCATGTTTGAACTCGGTCGTTACCGCGACGAGCCCTGATTTGGTGTGCTCCCGGCACCGAACCGCTGCGTGCGCAACTGGGAGCAGTCTGCGCAGGACGGGGTGGTCAGTCGGAGGCGGCCCGGCTTTCGGCCGAGACGGCGTGCCGTGTGCGCGCTTTGCCCGGAATCCCGCTTGCAGGGACGTGACGAGCGGCAGTGGATTGACGCCCCAGCCCTGCTGACGAAGCTCGAGCTCTCGCACCGCGCGATGGCCGTGCCGGCGAAGATATCGTTCGAGCTCGAGGCCGGCCTCGCCGCTTGCCGGCGAACGAAGCCAATCAAGCGCAGCTTCCGGACCGACAGACGCAAATGCTTCATCGGCGTCGGGGATGTCCAGGAGCGCGTCCACGATTCGCTCGGCCCCTTCGGCGATGTCGGCGCTCTCCACGTTCTTCGCGCCGGCGAGCATCTCGGCCACTTCCGCATGATGGTCCTGCGTCGGCTCCTCTCCCTTCGCGAGGATTCCGAGGAGGATCGGGCTCAGCGCACCCGAAGACGACGACGACAACAGGTGCAGCTCGTACGCCTTCCAGACCTGCGGGAGGCTCTCGTCGATGGCCTGGTAGAGTGATGGCGCGGTACCGGTTCTCGGGAGGCCCAGGCTCGCTCGCAGGACATCCATATCTCTGCGGTGCTTGGCTGCGCCCAAGAGCTGGTAGAAGTACCGTGTTCCATTCAAGGCGCGCTGCAGCTTTGAAGCCGGTTCCGGTTCGGGAATCTCGTCGATGTCCCGGCCGCAAATCGCCATGCACATCTGCGCCTTGGTCGAGCCAGCCACATCCGCGGCGATCTCCGAGAGCGTCGTCAGATTGATGAAAAGGTGCCCGAAATACATGCCGACATAGCGGATGTGGTCGCCCGGGGGGACGCTGACACCTGAGCGTCGGTACGCGCGCTGCATGCCGATGTCGATGCCTCGCCCGGTCACCGAGTAGGTCAGCGGCGTGACCGCGCCCGGCATCATTTCCCCGATGTTCGACCACGTGTAGACATCGGCCGGATTCGGGGTCGTGTCGAGCTCGTTTGGATCCGCCGGAAGCTCCGTGATCGGCCGAGCTTGAAGCCATCGGAGCCGGCCCTCCTTGTCGATGGCCCATTCCATGTCGATCGGCGCCCCGTAGCGCGCCTCCGCGTGGAGGGCCCCGTCGAGCAGCCGCGCGCGTTCACGCTCGCTCAGCACGGGTGTGTCATCCTGGACGTCGCTCACGACGACCTCACCGTCCCGCCGGAGGACCCAATGGTCGGGCGTTGCGTGTCCGCTCACGAGCGCTTCGCCGAGCCCGCTCACCGCGTCGACGACGACCTGGTCGCGTCGCGCGTTCATCGGGTTCGCCGTAAACACCACTCCTGCAGCACGCGCGTCGACCATCTGTTGAACCACGATGTTCATCTGCACTTCGGTTTGGCCGAGCTTCTCGTCTCGATATGCCGTCGCCCGTGCATTGCTCAGTGAGCGGACGCAGTCCTGGATCGCATCGACCAGCGCCTCGGCCCCCTCGACGTTGAGCACCGTCTCGTACTGGCCCGCAAAGGACGCATCGCCCGAGTCCTCTCCGGTCGCCGACGAGCGCACTGCAACTTTGCCGGCCCCGATGCGTTCATACTGCTCCTCGAGGTCGGGAGGCAGCTCCGACTCGCTCGCGCCCTGAATGACGAACCCGCGCGGGACCTCGAAACCGTAGCTCAACAGCCGAGCGAGCCCCTCGGCTTTGCCCCCGACGGCCTCATCGGTCACCGCCTCGAGCGGGATGCACCTCGGCGCGCTCATTGCCCGGTCACGTGTCACGAACCGCCCGAGACTGTCAAGCGCGCCCCGCGCTCTTGAAACGATGCCCGGAACGTCCTACGCCCGCCTCTGGAGGTTTCGATGACCGCACGAACCGGGCTTCTGCCGTTCTGGAAGAACTACGATCGCAAGCTCTACCTGAAGGCCGCGATTCTCGCGGACGAGCTAGGGTACGACTCGTTCTGGATTCCCGAAGCGTGGGGGTACGAGATCTTCTCGCTACTCACCGAGATCGCGGTTCACACCAGGCAGATCAAGCTCGGCACCGGGATCGTCAACTGTTTCAGTCGTTCGCCAGGTCTCCTCGCGATGAACGCAGCGACCGTAGATGACATCAGCGAGGGCCGTTTACTGCTTGGCATGGGCACGAGTGGTCAGCGCGTCATCGAGGGCTTCCACGCGCGCGAGTTCAAGAAGCCGCTCACCCAACTCCGCGATGTCATCCGCGTGACGAAGACCTTGCTCGCTGGCAAGCGGATCGACGAAGCGGGCGCCAAGCTCCACGACTATCGGCCTTTCAATCTAGCGATGCAGCCGTTGCGGCCCGACGTCCCGATCTACGTGGCCGCCCTCAAGCAGAAATCGATCACCTCGATCGGCGAGCTCGCGGATGGCTGGATCCCCACGTTCTGGCCGTACACGAAGCTCGACCAGGGTCACGCGTGGATCGCCGAAGGCGCCGCCAAAGTCGGGCGCGATGCGAGCGAGATCGCGACCGCTCCTTTCACGACGGTCATCCCCCTCGGTGACGCGGGGGTGCGCGAAGCGAGGCAGATCATCTCATTCTACATCGGCGGCATGGGCGACTACTACAAGGAGCTCCTCAGCGGCTTCGGCTACGCCGATGAATGCAAGCGCGTCGATGAGCTCTACAAGGACAAGACGACCCGATCACAGGCGGCGGACGCCGTGAGCGAAGAGATGATCGAAGCGCTCACCATTGCGGGCGACCCGCAGTACTGCATCGAGGAGCTCCGGCGTCGGCGGGAGTACGGCATCGATCTGCCTATCCTGAATCTGCCCTCGAACCTTCCCTGGGAGATGGTGGAGCTCTTCATTCGCACGATGGCGCCTTCGGCATAGCGCTATTTTTGGGTCCCTCTGCCCGCTTGCTACTCTCGGGGGGTGTGGGGGAACCGTCGCATCTTGCATTCGGCTTGCCGGTCTCCGGGGCTCTTGGCTTTGGCGCTCTTGGCGGCGTGCAGCGTCTATGACCCGTCGTTGATCGCCGAAGGCAACGCCAGCGTTCCGAGCCGACCAGCGCCGAGCACGAGCTCTACAGATGACGCGGAGGCTCTCGTCTTCGGGTTCAAGGACATCTTCATTCGACAGTCGGCGGAGATGGCCGCGCGGACGGGGATCGACCTCGACGCGACCGTGACGAACAGCCGTGACGATGCGACCTGCATGCCGCGAACCATCGACGGCAGGGTGGTCGGACAAGCGGTCGTCGATGGCAGCAAAGGCATCGACAATTCTCTCGGCGCGAACCTGCTGCCCACCGTTGGGAGCGCGCTTCCGTGTTTGGAAGACAACATCGCGCTAACCCAGGGCCGTGGCGTGGGCACCGTCGTCCTGTGGGTGCGCGATTGGAACGGCCAGCCTAACGATGCGAGCGTTACCGCGGTCCTCACCACGGCTGTAGACGGCACGACCGAAGATCCTTCGCTGGTTGGTTTTCGCGCGAACAACCCGCTGACCCTCGTCTACGTCGACAGCCCGCAGGCCACGCCTGCGCCCGCACCTGGCTGGGCCTTCGAGGACTCCTGGTTTCTGGATCCGGTGGACTTCCACCACGGCGACTCCGGCGTCCCTTCGATCGACCGCCCGAAACTCGAGCAAGCCGACGGCTACGTCGCCTCTGGTCGCCTCGTCGTGCCCTTGCGCGACAACACCGAGTTCAAGCTCATCGCAGGCGACGGCAGCTTACCGAGCGATGGGAGCATGACCGTGGTGGTCAATGGCGGCTTCCTCATCGGAGACATCAGCGCGGATCACAAGCGACTCGACCAAGGCCTCTTCAGCGGGCGGTTCAGCATCGAGAGGCTCGGCGCCGCCACGCCAGCGATCGGCATGTGTGACATCAACGCGAGTGTGATCGAAACGCTTTTCGGCCAGTTCGCCGACATTCAGAGCTCGTCGAGTGGCGATGGGAGCGGGCTCGAGTGCGATGCGTTCAGCCTCGGCGTGACCTTCAACGGTATCGCTGGACGGATCGCCGGTCTTGCTGCGTTCGCCCGTCCCGATCTCGAACCGTGTGCGAGTGCCCAACCGGTCGAGATCGACCGCTGCTGTCCGAGCGAGTGGCTCTACGGCAGCACCCGGATCGAGACCTGCAATACGCTCGAAACCGTAGAAAAGGCCGCTCGGTTCGACGCCCTCCCGAGCACAATCGAGATACCGGTCCCGGTCCCCGAACCGCTCGACTGAAGAAGCCGAATATCAGGCGCCGGCGCTGCGTCGCTTGCGGACCGCATCAGCGAGCCCTTCGAGCACCGGTACCGTCGCATCCCAGCTCATGCACGCATCGGTGATGCTTTGGCCGTAGGTCAGCTTCGCGTTCGCGCCGTTGTCCTGGCGGCCGCCAACGATGAAGCTTTCGAGCATGACCCCGAAGACCCCAGCGCTTCCCCGAGCGACCTGTTCGGCAACGGCATCGGCGACACCGGCCTGCTTCTCGTGGTCCTTGCTGCTGTTGGCATGGCTGCAATCGACCATGACGCGTCCGTCGAGCCCTGCCGACTCGAGCGCCTTGACCGTCTCTGCGACGTCGTCTGCGGAGTAGTTGGGCTTTCCCGTACCGCCGCGAAGGATGATGTGGCAATCGAGGTTGCCCTTCGTCGCGACGATGGCGGTGAGGCCCTGCTTGGTGACCGAGAGGAAATGGTGTGGGTGCCGTGCGGCCCTGATGGCCTCCACGGCGATGATGATCGTGCCCCGGGTGCCGTTCTTGAAGCCGACCGGCATCGACAGACCGCTCGCGAGCTCGCGATGCACCTGGCTCTCGGTCGTGCGCGCCCCGATAGCGCCCCAGGTCACGAGGTCGGCGACGAACTGCGGCGAAATTGGGTCGAGGAACTCCGTGCCCGTCGGAAGATCCATCTCGGCGAGCGCGCTCAACAGCCCGCGCGACACCCGTAGCCCGTGGTTGATGTCGAAGCTGCCGTCGAGGTTCGGGTCGTTGATCAGTCCCTTCCATCCAACCGTCGTGCGCGGCTTCTCGAAGTAGGTGCGCATGACGATGAACAGCTCGTCCTTGAGCTGGTCATGCAGCACCTTGAGCCGTTTGGCATAGTCGAGCGCCGCGTCGGGGTCGTGAATGGAGCAGGGTCCGACGACCACCACGAGCCGATCGTCCTGACCGTGTACGATCTCGCTGATCTGCCGGCGCCCGTCCGCGACGCGCGCGATGGCCTCCTCACCGGGGTGGATCTCCTCCATGAGGATGGCAGGCGGAATCAACGGACGGATGTTGTCGATTCGAACGTCGTCGGTCGGTGGGCGGAACATGAGAGCGCGATCCCTAGCATGGAAGGGCGTCCCCGTCCCCCATCGCAGGCACCGCTGTGCTACATCGCCGCTGCGTGACGAGGTTCGTTCGGCTCTTTCCTCTTTGGGTCACTCTTGGTGGTGTCGTTGCGCTGGTGTATCCGCCGAGCTTCACATGGTTCCTCGACCTCGGGCTCATCACGCCGGGCCTCCAAATCATCATGCTCGGCATGGGGCTGACGCTCGAGTTCTCTGACTTCTCGCGCGTACTTCGTGCGCCTGCGCCGATCGGCCTGGGAGTCCTGCTTCAGTACACGGTCATGCCGATGCTCGGCTGGGCGATGGGGTATCTATTCTCGCTGCCCACGCCGTTCGCGGTTGGGCTCGTGCTCGTGTGCTGCTGTCCGGGCGGCACTGCATCGAATGTCATCGCGTATCTCGCCAAGGCCGACGTCGCGCTCTCGGTCTCGATGACGGCATTCTCGACGATGCTGGCGGCTCTCAGCACCCCCTTGCTTACGGCCTGGATCGTTGGCAGTCGGGTGGACGTGGATGGTTGGGGCCTGTTCCTCAGCACGGCCAAGGTGGTGCTGTTGCCCGTCGCCGTGGGCCTGTTCATGCGCCGCTATCTCCCGCGGCTCACCGACCGGCTCTTGCCGATTGCGCCGGCGGCCGCTGTGCTCATGATCGCGGCCATCGTGGCCGCGATCCTCGGCGCGCAGAAGGACGCGGTGCTCGACTCCGGCTTCTCCTTGCTTGGCGCGGTCGTCACGACACACACGCTCGGGTTCTTGATGGGCTACCTGCTCGCTGCGTGGGGCTCTGGAGACGCTAGCATTGCCCGCACGACCGCGATCGAAGTGGGAATGCAGAACTCAGGGCTCGCCGCTGTCTTGGCGCAGGCGCACTTTGCCAATCCGCTCACGGCAATTCCGAGCGCGATTTCCGCCATCACGCACTGCATCATCGGGAGTGCCTGTGCGGCCTGGTGGTCTCGGCGACCCCCAACTGCCGCGGTTCCCGAGTTGTGAGATGACTCACAGGACATTGAAATCCTTCTTTACTGTTATATTATAGTATCGCGGTATTGACGGGCTGCCCGGCCGCGCCGGAACGATGAAACCTCAGCTTACGCTTATGCTCCTACTGCTCGGCTCTGCGGCCTGCAGTGTCTACGACCCGAGCCTCATGGACGAGGGGCTCGCGGGGGTTCCGGATCGACCGCCCTTGGACACGAGCAAGTCGACCGATGACGTCGAGGCGATCTTCGCGTTTCGCAACATCTCGCTCGACCAGTCCGGCGACCGCTGGCGCCGCTTTGGGCTCGACCTCGACGAGATGCACACCGCATCGGTCAACGATGCCTCGGAGTGCGTCGCCGCGAACGGGAACCCCACGCTCGACGGCGACAAGGGCATCGACAACTCGTTCGGCCAGCACGTGCTTCCCACGGTCGTGGGCCTGATTGCCTGCCTCGAAGACAACATTGCGCTCAACCAGGGGCTGGGCTTTGGCACCGTGCTCCTCCGTCTCCGGGAGTGGAACGGAACCCCCAACGACGCGAAGGTCGACGTCTCGGTCCTGTCCGCCGTCGACGGGACTTCAGCAGATGATGTTACGGGTTTCGAGTGGGGTGGCTCGGAGGACGCAACGTTGATGTTGCCCGGCAAGTCGGGGGACGCGCCGCCACCCGCTTGGGACGGCGACGACGTGTTTTACGTCGACCCCGGGAGCCTCGTCGCCGGCGACATCCGGTACCCATTGGTTTGGAAGACCGACGCGTACATCAGCAATGGACGAGTCGTACTTCCCGTGGACACCGCGACGACGTTCGTGTTCCTGACGGGGCCCGGAAGCTTCTGGCTCTCCCTCAACGGCTATCTCATTGCCGATATCAGCGAGGACGGGCAAAGCCTCCAAAAAGGCCTGCTTGCTGGGCGGTTCTCGGCTGGCGACCTCGTGGCGACCCTCGAGCCGCTCGGGATCTGCGACGACGCCTTTCGTGGGACTGTCACCAGCCTCCTGACCAACAACCTCGATCTCCGGATCGATCCGACGCTAGGGAACCCCGACGAGCAGTGCACTGCGAGCAGCATCGCGTTCAGCTTTCAGGGCATTCGCGCGCGCATCGCCGAGACGATCGCGCCGGTCGAGCTGCCGATCCCGGATCCTTGCGCCGGCGGAGGGCCGCAGTCGGGACCGCAGCCCGCGTTTGACCGCTGTTGCCGTTCGGTCGAGCTCGACAACCCCGCTCTGCTCCCGGTCGATTGCTCCCCAGACGACCTACAGCAGTACGTCGATCTCCCGAATCCGATCCCAGTGCCTCTCGAAGAGGGCTTCTAGCCGACTTCGAACGACTGGCCGCACCCGCAGTCGCCGACTGCGTTCGGGTTCTTCCACTTGAAGCCGTAGCTCATCAGGCCCTGCTCCCAGTCGAGCACTGCGCCCTTCAGGAACTCGATGCTGCGATTGTCGACCACCACCGTCAGCCCGTCGAAGTCGAGTACGAGGTCCTTCTGGGGCCGGATCTTCTTGGCGAAGTCGTAGACGTAGTAGTAGCCGGAGCAGCCGCCGCCCTTGATGCCCAAGCGCAGGCCCTCGACGGGCCCGTCGGCGTCCGCGACCTTTTGCTTGCCCATTTCGATGGCCCTCGGGGTGAGGGTGATGCCGTCGGCGTTGCTCATCTCCCTCTATGTAAGGCGTGAACGGGCCGTTCGCCAGCCCGAGGCGGCGCTCACCAGTCGATGGGCTCGCCACTCTGCTTGGCCGCCCAGAGCGGGGATCGCTCCCGAAGCTCGGCCACGATGCCGATCACCGCGTCGGCCACCTGGTCGACTTCGGCCTGGGTCGAGTGGCGTCCGAGACCGAAGCGAACCGAAGCGGCTGCCCAGTCCTCGGGCACGCCCATCGCGTCG
>JBATLA010000813.1:0-5197 GCA_049669945.1 Polyangiales bacterium
TCCTCGAGCAGCGCCCGGACGACATTCGACACGGGAACCCGCCACGCATTGGCCACCCGCTTGAGCTCCTGTTCGAGGACGGCGGGGACCCTCGTGTGCAGGACGCGCTCCTTGCGGCCCTTGCGTCGGTCTTTCTTCGCGTCCTCGTCGCTCATGCCGGAGTTGTAACACAACGTGACACACGAGCCAGCGGTTTTGTGTCACGTTATGTAAATGGCTGATTTGACGCGTCAAACCGACCTGTTAGAGTCGGCCGCCGTGCCCGAAACCACCCGCTCGCCCAAGGCCATCGTCCTGTGTCTGGCCGCCATCGCCCTCCTGACGGCCATGGATCTCGGATCCAAGGACTGGGCCCTCGACCGGCTGTCACAAGCGTCGACCCTGGGCTCCGACCCGGTCTGCGAGCCCGACAGCCTGGGGCGCATCATCCCGCAACGCGCGCAGCGACCTCCGGTGGTCTTGATCGAGGGCTACCTCGAGTTTCGCTACGCGGAAAACTGCGGCGCGGCCTTCGGCTTCATGCGCGACATGCCGAGCCTGGTGCGCAAAGGCGTCTTCTACGTTGCGGCCGCGGGGGCTGTGACGCTGCTGCTCGGGATGTTCATCACCGGCCGCGGCAGCACGCTGTTCGCCGTCAGCGTCCCGCTGATCGTCGCCGGGGCAATCGGCAACTTCGTGGATCGCGTGAACCTCGGCTACGTGGTCGACTTCGTCCGCTTCCACCTCAACGACCGCTGGGCATATCCAACCTTCAACGTCGCGGACGCGTGGATCACGATCGGGGTGATCTTGATCTTGATCGAGGGGTTTGTAGACGGGCGGCGCGAGAAGCGGGACAAAGAGGCTCAGGGGTAAGGGGATCGAGGCCCTAAGCCTTTAGCCTCTAGCCTCCACGATCGAGAGTCCCAGCGATGCCCCCGCGATCTCCGTGTCGTGTTCGCTCGTTGCACTGACGCTCTTGCTGAAACCTGTCGCCAGCGTTTCGCCAGCAATCCGTTTCGCGTGCTCTTCGATCGCGTCGCCAAGCTCCCCATCGGCCGTCCAGCTCACGTCGATGCGCGCTTCGTAGGCCAAGTCCATCGCCTTTCTCGCACGCTGAATGCGGTTGATCACCTCGCGGGCGAGGCCCTCGCGTCGGAGGCTGTCGTCGAGGCGGGTGTCGAGCACGACGACTTGGCCGTCTCCCGATGCCGCGGCGAAGTCCTCGCGGGCGCTCAGCCGAACCTCGACCTCCTCGGGCATGAGATCGACCGGGCCATCGGGGAGGGCGACGACGATCTTTCCGTTCTCTTCCATCTCGGCGTAGAGCGCGGAGCCGTCCGCTTCGCCCAACGCCTTCTTGCAGGCAGGCACCTGCTTGCCGAGCTTCGGACCGAGCACCCGGAAATTCGGCAACAGTTGGAACTCTACGTACTTGTGGGGCTCCTGGGTGAAGCCGAGCTCCCGCACGTTGAGCTCTTCGCGAATCGCGCTCGAGAAGCGGTCGATGGCTTGCCGTTCGGCATCGTCCGCCACGACCACGATGGCTTCGGCGAGCGGTTGGCGGACCTTGAGCTTGTTCTCGTTGCGCACGCGCTGCCCGAGAGTGACCACGTTCCGCACGCGCTCCATGGTCCGCCGGAGCTCATCGTCTACGCGGGCGGCATCGGGGTCGGGGAACGATGCAAGATGCACCGACTCCGGTGCAGTCCCGTCGTGCTTGCGGACGAGATTCTGGAACAGCGTCTCCGTCATGAACGGGACGAACGGGGCGGCGAGCTTCGTGAGATCGACCAAGGCTTCGTAGAGCGTACCGAACGCCGCTCGCTTGTCCGCCGAATCATCGGCGGCCCAGAAACGTGAGCGGCTCCGGCGCACGTACCAATTCGAGAGTCCATCGACGAACTCGAGCAGGTGGCGCACCGCCATGTGGCTCTTGTAGTCGTCGAGCTCCTGACGAACAGCGCGCACCGTGGCGTCGAGCTCGGCGAGCACCCAACGATCCATGTCAGGCCGCTCAGCAAGAGGAGGGCGCCCGTCGCCAGGGTCCCAGCCGTCGATGTTGGCGTAGGTCACGAAGAAGCTGTAGACGTTCCAAATCTTGAGTAGGAACTCTCGGACCGCATCTGTCGCGGCGTCGTCGAAGAAGCGGGTGTTCTGCCCGGGGACGGTGCCCGCGTAGAGTGCCCAGCGCACCGCATCGGCACCAACGCGATCCATCAGCACGAGAGGGTCCGTGTAGTTCTTGTCGCGCTTGCTGAGCTTCTTGCCTTTCTCGTCGGTCATCAAGCCGAGCACGACGCAGTTCTCGAACGGATGGGGAAGGGCGCGCTCCGGGAACATGAGCGAGCTGATCGTCATCAAGGAGTAGAACCAGCCGCGCGTCTGATCGACGGCTTCCGTGATGAAGTCGGCGGGGAAATTTCGTTCGAAGCCGTCGACATTCTGGTGGGGGAAACCCCATTGTGCGAACGGCATGCAGCCCGAATCGAACCAGCAGTCGATCACCTCGGGCACGCGGCGATAGACGCCCGGCTCTGCGTCGTTGGTCCAGGTGACCGCGTCGACCCACGGCTTGTGCACCATGAGGTGGTCCTGCAGCGTCGGGTCCGCGGCCTTGGCTTCGTCAAAGTGAGCGAACGCGTTCGGATTGCGTTCCAGGATCTCTGCCACCGACCCGACGGATTCGACCGCGCCGGTCTCGTCGTTCTTCCAAATCGGAAGTGGTGTCCCCCAGAAGCGCTCGCGCGAGAGCGCCCAGTCGACGTTGCCCTCGAGGAACTGGCCCATGCGCCCGTTCTTGATGTGCTCCGGCTCCCAGTGGACGTCCTGGTTGTTCTCTTTCACACGCTCGATCTCCTGGGTCGTGCGGATGAACCACGAGCGGCGCGCGTATTGGATAAGCGGGTCATCCATCGCGCGCCAGCAGAACGGGTAATCGTGGCGGTAAACCTCTTCCTTGAAGAGCACGCCGCGGGTACGGAGGTTGCGGATGATGTCGCGGTCCGCCTCCTTGCAGAATCGGCCCGCAAAATCGGTCACCTCTGCGGGGAAGGTGCCATCGGGCTTGAGCAGCTGGAGGAAGCCCAGTCCCTTTTCCTTGCAGACTCGGAAGTCGTCCTCGCCGAACGCGGGCGCGAGGTGCACCAGGCCCGAGCCGCTGTCGAGTGACACGAAGTCGGCGTCGACGACTTGCCAGGCAGGACCGCCTTCCGCCTCTGCGTAGCGGAAAGGCGGCTCGTAGCTGAGGCCGACCAGCTCCGCGCCCTTGCGCGTCGCGATGACGTTCACCTCCTCGCCGAGCACCTTGCCGACCAGCGCCGCCGCTAGGATCAACCGCTCACCATCCTCGAGCTCGACCGTCGCGTAGTCGACCTCAGCGTCCACCGCGAGCGCGATGTTCGATGGTAGGGTCCAAGGCGTCGTCGTCCACGCGAGGAAAGAGGTCTTGTCCTCGCCCTTCAAGGGGAAGCGAATCATCACCGACGGGTCGTCGATGACTTTGTATCCCTGACCGACCTCGCCGGCGGAAAGGGCAGTGCCGCCCTGAGGCCACCACCAGACCACCTTGTATCCCTGATAGAGGAGGCCCTTGTCGAACATCTGCGAGAGTGCCCACCACACGCTCTCGACGTAAGATTTGTGGAAGGTCACGTAGGCGGAGTCGAAGTCGACCCAGAAGCCGATGCGCTCGGTCATCTTCTGCCATTCGCCGATGTACTTGAACACCGAGTCGATGCACTTGCGGCTGAACGCCTCGACGCCGTACTCCTGAATAGCGTCACGGCCACTAATGCCGAGCTCCTTTTCGACCTCGACCTCCACCGGTAAGCCGTGCGTATCCCAGCCGGCTCGGCGCGGGACGTGGTAGCCGCACATCGTGCGGTAGCGCAGGAAGACGTCCTTCATCACGCGCGTGAGCACGTGCCCGGGATGCGGCATTCCATTGGCGGTCGGCGGACCCTCGTAGAAGACGAAGGGCTTCTTGCTGTCGCCGTCCTCCAGCGTCTTTTCGAAAATGCGAGCGCTCTCCCAGAATGCGAGCTGGGTCGCGTCGATCTCGGGGAAGGCTACCTGCGGCGAGACGGGGTCGAACATGGCCCCGCGACATACCACGGCAGCCCGCGATTTCCACCGGGAGCTGCTGGTTTGAGAACTGCCTGCGCTCCTGTTAGACCCCGGCCATGGCTGAGTTGATCGACGGGAAGGCCCTGGCCAAAGAGGTGCGGGCGGAGGTCAAGGCACGGGCGGAAGCGTTCCGGGCCACACACAACCGGGCGCCGGGTTTGCACGTGGTGCTCGTGGGAGACGACCCGGCGTCGCAAGTCTACGTGCGCAACAAGGAGCGGGCCGCAGAGAAGGCGGGCATCCACGGGCAAGTCCATCGCTTGCCAGCGGAGACCTCAGAAGCCGATCTCCTAGCCCTCGTCTTCGAGTTGAACGGCGACGACGACATCGATGGGATTCTGGTGCAGCTCCCGCTGCCCGATCATCTGGACGACCAGACCATCGTGGATGCCATCGATCCGGCCAAAGACGTCGACGGACTTCACCCCTTCAACGCGGGCCTGCTCACGGTGGGCCGCAAGGGCCTTCGACCGTGCACACCAAGCGGCTGCATGCGCATGCTCGAACACATTGGCTGCGATCCGAAAGGCAAGCGCGCGCTGGTGCTCGGACGCAGCACCCTGGTCGGCAAGCCCATCGCGATGATGCTCCTCGAGAAGCACGCCACCGTGACCATCGCACACTCGCGCACCGAGAGTCTCGCCGACCGCGTGCGCGAATCGGACATCGTCATTGCCGCAGTGGGACGAGCCAACCTCGTGAAGGGCGACTGGATCAAGGAAGGCGCCGTGGTCATCGATGTCGGGATCAACCGCAAGGACGACGGCAAGCTCACCGGCGACGTGGACTTCGAAGGCGCGAGCGAGCACGCATCCTACATCACCCCGGTCCCGGGCGGCGTGGGCCCAATGACGATCGCAATGCTCCTGAGCAACACGGTAGACGCCGCCGAAGCCCGCATCCTCTGATCACTGGCACTGGCACCTCTCAAGACTCGAGGGGTCGGATGTAACTAAACCAAACCACGCAAGAAGCCCTCCACTCAGGTCAGCTTCTCAATCAACCGATCCAACTCATCAAAGCTCGCATAGCTAATTCGGATCTGGCCGCGCTCTTTACCGGACTCGTTGATCGTAGTCGTCGAGCCCAG
>JBATLA010000814.1:0-3098 GCA_049669945.1 Polyangiales bacterium
CCATCGTAGTGGCCCCGGCCACCATGAACCTCATGGCACGCGCCGCGAGCGGTCAGGCCAATGACGCTTTGCTCGCGACCCTGGCCTGCGCACGCGGCGAGCTGTTCTTTGCCCCGGCCATGCACCAGCGCATGTGGTCGCATCCCGCCACGCGTTCGAACATCCATGTACTGCAGGAGCGCGGCGCGGTCATCCTCGGTCCGGTCACCGGCGCGCTCGCGAACGGCGAAATCGGCGAGGGCCGCATGATGGAGCCCGAAGACATCGCCGAGGCGGTCGAATCACGGATGGCCCATGCGAACGATCTCGCCGGCTCGCGCATTCTGATCACGGCGGGACCGACCCATGAAGACCTCGATCCCGTCCGATTCCTCGGCAATCGTTCGAGCGGCCGGATGGGGTATGCCATTGCCCGAAAAGCGCTTCGCCGTGGTGCGGAAGTCACCCTGGTCAGTGGTCCCGTGCACCAGGCCGTCCCGCAGGGCGCCAAGGTGGTCCAAGTCCGTTCCGCCGAGCAGATGCACGAAGCGGTCATGTGCCGATTCGATGCGCACGACGTGGTCATCATGGCGGCGGCCGTCGCCGACTACCGCCCCGGCAAGCGTGAGCCACACAAGATCAAGAAGGGCGGGAGCCTGAAGCTCGAGCTGGTCCGCAACCCGGACATCCTCGCAGACGTCGGCGCGAAGCGCGCAGAGCGCCCCAGGGTACTCGTGGGCTTCGCGCTCGAAACCGAGAACCTCGAACGAGCCGCGCGCGACAAGCTCGAACGAAAAGCCGCCGACCTCATCGTAGCCAACGAAGCCAGCGCAGGACTCGGCGGAGACACCAACCGAGTGACGCTGGTCGACGCTGGCTCGGCCACGCCCCTGCCGGAGATGAGCAAGCACGCGCTTGCCGACCAAATTCTCGATCGCATCCGCACCCTCCTGAGCACGCAATCTCCCCGCCCTCGTCCCGAGGCGCAGCAAGATCCTCCCAACTAAACGGAGCCCAGTGACTCGCCCTCTCATCGCGACCTTTCTCGCTCACATAGACGGCCAAACGTCCCGGGAGGTCGCGCTGCAGGCGTATCGCGAAGCCGAGGGGAAGCATGGCGTCCGAATCTACGACGACCACGACGCCCGCGTGGCGCCCGGGGCGTTCAAGCCGCACATGCCAATTTCCGAAGAGCGCGTGCGCACGCTCACCCGAAGCTGGGAGCAGTTCGACCGCGCCCTCGAGCCGCTTGGACGCGGCGCCGAACGCAATCTCGTGATTCGCACACTCGGGCCGTTCATTTCGGACACGGGGCTATGGGTCGCCGGATCGGACCTCGCCGACGATCATCTCTTCATCTTTCGCTCCGGCGAAGTCGGCTCATGGACCGGCGAGCAGTGGGATCAACACTTGGCCAATTGGGGGGCCGTCAAGCAGTTCCGCGGTCGCGATGATTGGACCGCAGAACGCATCGTGGTCGAGATGCGAAAAGCGCCGCGCTACCGCGAGTGGACGGACCTCCTTCGCACGCTAATCGCCGAAGCCCGGGGCGTCTCCGTCCGCGCGTAGCTAGAGAACGTCGACCGGCCCGAGGCCCTGGCGAATCACCACCGCCTCATCACCGGTGAGGTCGATGACGGTGGAGGGCTCGATGCCGCCCCACCCCGCGTCGACGAACGCATCGACGTGGCCGAAGCGCGCGTGGAGATCGTCAGGATCGTTGAGCACCTCGCCTTGATAGATTGCCGAGGTCGAGACGATCGGGCTCCTGAGCTCGTGCAGGAGGGCCAGCGCGACCGGGTCGTCGGGGACTCGAATGCCGACGGTCTTCTGCTTGCGCACCAGAAGCTTCGGCACTTCGCGGGTCGCCTTGAGCACGAAGGTGTACGGCCCAGGAACGAGCCGCTTCATGATTCGGTACGCAAAGTCGTCGACGTGGGCGTAGTGGGCGATCTTGCTCAGATCCGGGCACATGAAGCTCAGCGGGTGGTCCTTCTTGAGCTGCCGGATTTGGTAGATCCGCTCGACGGCCTTCTTCTGATGGATATCACAGCCGAGACCATACACCGTGCCCGTCGGGTACACGATCACCCCTCCGCGGCGGAGGATCTCGACCGCCTGGGCAACCTTCCGCGGCTGCGGATGTGTTGGATGAACCTCAACGCGCATCAGGAGCGCTCCAGGTAGGCGCGGCCCCGAGAGACGTCAAGGCGAAGAGCACTACCCAAGCGGTGCCAAATGCGCTAACTACCCGCCCGCAAAATGTCGGAACAGCGAGACCCACGACCTTACCTGGTGATTACGGTGCTTCTGGATGGCTCGGCGCGGCCCGCAGCCATTAGCCGAAGCCACGGTGACGCCTACGAGCGTTCGCTCAATGCCGCCCAGGGCCAGGAAATCGCCGGGCTCGAGCTCGTCGAGCTACCGATCGCCGCGCCGGTGTTCAAGGCGCTCCGCCAGCCGCTCGCCATCCCCGGCGACGCGGTTGGGCTCTACGACGTCTTTCCGCTCGCGAGCCATCTCAAGGCCGAGTACCGAAAGATCGCCGGGCAGTTTCTGGCGGCCGAGGCCCTGTGGACCCTGGACGAGCAAGGCCTCCTCGGCGGCGTCCCGGTGAACGTGAAGCTCGAGGTGCCAAAGGGCTGGAAGACCGACCCGAAAGACATCCATCAGCACCTCGTCGGCGAAGGCGCGCTCGACCTGAGCGAGAGCGGCATCGAGACGTACAAGGCGATCAAGACCGCCTGGGACTCGAGCCTCTAGTTCAACGAATACGGGCGCTCGAGCAGGAACTCGGCGACCTCGGCGTCGAAGCGGGCGCCATCGGCACGGTGCATTTGATAGGTGCCCTTCATCGTGCCCCGCGCCGTTTGGAGCGCTGCGCCGCTTTGGTATCGGAAGCTCTCGCCGGGGCCGAGCACAGGCTCCTCTCCGACGACCCCCGGGCCTTTGACCTCCTCCACGCCGCCGTAGCCGTCGGTGATGATCCAGTGCCGGGAAACGAGCTGCACGGCTTCGGTTCCGTTGTTCGTAATGGTGATGTCATAGCCGAAGACGAACCGCCGCATCGCCGGTCGTGATTGGTCTTCGAGATACTCGCTTCGCACCTGAACGAGAAC
>JBATLA010000815.1:0-3471 GCA_049669945.1 Polyangiales bacterium
GGCTTCTACACGGTCGCGGAGGTGGCGCGCTTGTTCGGCTTCAAGCCGGCCCGCCTCCGGTACTGGCACCGTTCTGGGTTGCTCGGGCCGTCCGCACGGCTCCGCGGCCGCAACTACTACACCTTTCAGGACCTCGTGAGCGTGCGCGCGGCAAAGGGTCTGTTGCAGCAGGGGGTGCCGCTCCAACACGTCCGCCGCTCGATCAATTCATTGCGCAAGGCGTTCCCGGACGCGACGAGACCGCTTTCCGAGCTTCGCGTCCTCGCAGACGGGCGCACGGTGTTGGTGCAGGACGACGACGGCGCCTACGAGGCGGAGACGGGACAGACTGTGCTCGACTTCAGCGTCGAGAGCCTCGAGTCCGACGTCGTCCGGCTACTTCACTTCGATCACGACGATCGAGCCCGTGCGTACGAGCACTACCTCGAAGGGTGCCGGTACGACGAGAACGAGCGAACCTTCGACCAGGCGGAAGAGGCATACAAGAAGGCGCTCTCGTTGGACCCTACGCTCTCGAACGCGCTCACCAATCTTGGCAATCTCGAATACCGGCGCGACCAAACCGACGAGGCCGAGCACTACTACCGGCGCGCGCTCGCATGCGACTCCGAGCAGCCCGAAGCCCTCTACAACCTCGGTTTCCTCTGCTTCGAACGGGATGAAGTCGAGCAAGCGATTCTGCTCTTCGGTCAAGCGCTAGAGAGCGATCCGTCGTTTGCCGATGCGCATTTCAATCTCGCGATGGCGCTCGAAGAGCGCGGCGACGGCGCAGCGGCGCGTCCACATTGGCAACAGTATCTCGCGCTCGAACCCGATGGTTCCTGGGCCGACATCGCGCAGAAGCACCTCGATCGCAGCCACCGTCCCTGATCAGGGCCGGATGTACTTCTCGAGAGCGAGCGCCCAGCGGACTTCCGATACGGCGTCGTCGACGGCCTGCAGTGGCTTTCGGTAGGTGACCTCGTGCCAGACGTCGAGCACCCGCGCTTCGTCGACCGGGTCTTTGACCTCGACGACCTCCGCGTTCGACTCCGAGTACCCTCGGCCCCCCGCAAGCTCCCCCACTTCCTCTCGCACCCTCCGAAAGAGCTCGTCCGCCTGGGCGGAGGGGGCATCGGAGCGCTGGGTCCTGGCGGTGAACTGTATGGCGAGGCCATCTTCGGCCACGACACGCACCCCCGAATCCATGATGTGAAGCCGAATGCGCTCCGCGATTTGGAGCTCGTGATCATCGGTGCGGTAGATCTCGACTCCCGCGCTCGTGAGCGCCTGCTGAATGCTTTGAATCGTCAGCGTTTCCTCCAACCCACTCATGGAAAGCATGCGCTTGCGGTCGGGGACCGTACCACCCTCGACACCCAGCGCAAATTCAGCGAATAGGGTCCCATGATCGAAGTCACCGACGCAATTGATCGGCAAGTGCGCCTCGAGCGGACGCCGATGCGAGTGGTGTCGCTCGTGCCGAGCGAGACGTTGTCGGTGGCGGAGCTCGTCGGCGTCGAACGACTTGTCGGCCGCACCGACTACTGCATCGAGCCGGTCGGTACCGTGGAAGGTATTCCCTCTGTGGGCGGGACGAAGGGCTTCGATGTCGAGGCGGTCAAAGCGCTTCGGCCCGACTTGGTCCTCGCCAACAAAGAAGAGAACAGCCGCCCGTTGGTGCAGACGCTGATCGCGGCGGAGCTCCCCGTACACGTCAGTTTTCCGTGCACCGTCGATGCCTCACTGGTCTACCTCGAAACGCTCTGCATCTTGCTAGGCATTGACGCGGCCATGGCCGCCCCGGTCGAACGATGCCGTGCGGCGGTCGAGCGTGCGGCCCGACGGGAGCACAGCGAGGCGCTCCCGGTCTTCGTTCCGATCTGGAAAGAGCCTTGGATGACCTTCGACGAGGGCGCTTACGCCAGCGACCTGCTGCGCGTATGCGGGGCGCGCAACGTGTTCGCCGGACGGCCGCGGCAGTACCCCTTGGCGGCAGATCTCGGGAAGACCCCTGCTTCGAACACCCTGCGCGCCGCAGACCGAGACACCCGCTACCCGCGAATTCGGCTTGAAGAGGTGGTTGAGCGAGGAGCCCGGGCCGTGTTCTTGCCCGACGAGCCATATGCTTTTGGTGAGGCCGATGCGGCAGAGGTCGCTGCGATCCCATCGCCGGAACCGATCGTCGCAGAGCTCGTCGATGGCAAGGACTTGTTTTGGTACGGGACGCACGTCGCCCGTGCCGTCGAGCGGTTGAGCGAGGACGTCGCGCGAGCCCGGGCGCGTTGTTTTGGTTTGGCACCCCACAAGTGAAGGGGGGGCGTCGTCCGAAAGGGTGCGCGCTGATCGATTTCCGCGAAGAAACCGGTCGAAAGCGCTAGCCAAGGATCACGCGCTTCGATATGTTCCGCGGTGCCTTGACCCCCGTCTCCGACAGACTCTCTTCGATCCTTCCGAAGGGCGGCGCTGATGTCGCCGTGCACCGCGGCGCCCGTCGCCGCTCGCGTCGCTGGGCGCTCGACGCCGAGATCGATCTTCTCAGTCCAGTCCGGGGCTCCGGGTTGGCGCTCAACGCGAGCGTTGGTGGTCTCCGCGTGGCAGTCGACACGGGCGTGCCCGTCGGTCAGATCTGCACGCTCCGGGTTCGCACCGCGCCCGACCATCAGACGGTCGAGCACGCCAAAGTCGTGTGGGCCAAGGCACGGCCCGACGGTTACGTTCTTGGGCTTCAGTTCATCGGCGCTCCTGACGCCTAGAATCATTTAGGTTTTCGGAATCGGATCGCCGATGATGCCAGTGGTTGCGGGCGGGCCGATCAGGGGTTAAACATCGAATTCATCTGAGTGTACCGATCACCGGACGCTACGGAGGTTTACATGCGCCGACGAATGTTCCTCGGGAAGATCCACCGAGCCACGATCACCCACGCAGACCTCGACTACGAGGGCAGCGTCACGATCGACGCCAACCTGCTCGATGCCGCTGGCATTCTCGAGCACGAAGAGGTCCAGATCTGGAACATCACGCAAGGCACGCGCTTAGCGACGTATGCGCTCGAGGGCCCGCGCGGGTCGGGCGTCATCTGCGTGA
The DNA here is from genome assembly GCA_049669945.1 of Polyangiales bacterium. Classification (GTDB taxonomy): domain Bacteria; phylum Myxococcota_A; class Polyangia; order Polyangiales; family Houyiibacteriaceae; genus SG8-38. The sequence continues at coordinate 3,070 of JBATLA010000815.1, forward strand.
ACGGCGCCGCGGCACATCACATGAGCCCCGGTGACCTCGCGATCATCGCCAGCTTCGGTGACATGAGCGACAAAGAAGCGCGCGCCCACAAGCCGAAGGTCGTGCTCGTCGACAGCAAGAATCGCATCGTCGACACTGGTCCCGAGCGCGCCGGCCCGCGAATGCCTCGACGGGTAGACGAGCTCGTTCATTAAGGCGATGCTCGCGGCCTCGCCGGGGTGGCGGAATGGCAGACGCAGGCGACTTAAAATCGCCCGTGGAAACACGTGTGGGTTCGAGTCCCGCCCCCGGCACCATTGGACCGTTTCGTTCGCAGTTCACGCCGATCCGGCTTGAAGCGGGTCGCGGGGGACTCGACCCCACTGTGGGTGTACTCGCCCCGTTTCACGGGGCTGCGTACTG